>CAYLPO010000001.1:0-26092 GCA_964385575.1 uncultured Lachnospiraceae bacterium
AGCTCGACCTGAAGAAGTGCGCGAAGTCCGTGGGCGTGAAGAACGTGCAGATGCTTCCGATGAAGGAACTCTTCGAACTGACCGGCTACGTGCGCGGCGGGTGCACCGCGATCGGCATGAAGAAGCAGTTTCCGACGCGCATCGACGAGACCGCGCAGCTGTTTGAGACGATCCATGTCAGCGGCGGGCGCATCGGGAGCGGGATCGAACTCGCGCCCGAAGATTTCCTCGCCGCGGCGGAGGCGGAGTACGCGGACCTGGTAAAGGATTGAAGACCGGCGACTTTCCGATTTAAGAGTTTTGATGGTGTTCGGAAGCCTCCAGCATTTTACAGCAAAAACTGAGATAATACATATTGTTTGTATCGCGAAGATCCAGGCCCAGCTTCTCTTCGATGAAGGCAAGGCGGTTTGTCAGGGTGTTTCTGTGTATATACAGATCGCGAACGGTATTCCCCAGATGCCCCATATTGTTTAAGTATGTGAAAAGGGTCTTATAATACGTGGTTCCCTTGCCTTTGTCCAGTTCGATCAACTCATAGAGCGGAGGATAGATCCAGGCAGAATAGTCTAACTGTTTGCGAAATGCTCTGGCAATACATTCATAGGCACAATCCCTGAAACTGACGAACTTTCCGTTTTTTGCGAGAGCGGAGTCGACTGCAAACTGAGTCTGCTGATAAAAAGAAGACAGGCGTGCTAAACCCCTGAACGGCAGGCTGACGCCGCAGCGCAGTTCGTAATTCTGTAAAAAACGCTTCAGGTATTTTGTGACCGCAGATTGCGTAGAAGCGCTTTTATTCACAATGATGATGATCTCGGTCTCCAGTTTCAGAAACAGAGAGTTCTTTATTTGTACGCGGAGATGATTATAGATCCAGTTAAAAAGGACATCATCCATGGTGGTGTTTGATCTGCTCATCAAAAAAACGATCAACTCATCATCGTCTGCCCACCCGGTTTGAGAATACAGATTCGAGAACACGGCGTCATCGATCTGAGCCCCGAGAATCAGATCAACAAGAAACGGGAAGGATGCTTCCGGCCCGTTTTGAGCGTTGTTGGAATAGGCGAGAAGGCCTTCATAGATGCGTCCGAGATACTCTACGAGCTGCAAAAAACCTTTTGGTATGTTCTCCTCCTTGAAAAAAAGGATCAGATGCCCCCAGAGTTTTTTTTCAACTCTGCATGTTCTGCGGACGATAAAGTGATAATGCACATCCCAGGCCGGAAGAGAGGGCGTGATATCGATCTCCGTGCTGGTAAGATCATCTACCGGAGAAGCAGCCGTCTGATGTCTGGCACGGTCTATGGCGGTCATCGGAATCGTGTGTATTCTTTTTATCGTGTCCCATTCCTTAAAGACATCGTCGCTGCTGTATTCCTGGGTAATGGCGTAAAGCTGCATATCATTGCGGCCGAAATACATAGGCTGATGAATGAGCTCATTTCCGATATTCAGGATATCCTGGAACGGCTCCTCCGAGCAGAATACGGCTCTTTTCAGTCGGGCGCTCCACGCATTGTATTTTTCAAAGATACGGATAACAGAATTACAGATCTCGGGAAAGGCGCCTTCAACGAAGATCATATCCTGCCTGTTGATAAGCACCACGCGGTCATCGTTAATATCCAGAGCCGAAGCAGGGCAGATCGATACCGTATCGCTGTCCGGACCCGGATCGGGCTGATGGATCCGAATCCCTTTTATTACGCAGCTTCCCACCTCGATATGACTCTCACAGGAGTAGGCGTTCAGTTCCTTTTCCAGCATCCACATACTCAGCAGCATGGCAAAACTCCTGACCAACCACAGAAACGCTATTCGTCAAGCTCCGTCAAAGGGTAGACCCGCAGAAGCCGGATCAATTTCTCGGAAATGGGGTTGTGCGACTCTTTCAGATAGCGTTTCACATGGTTGTTATAAATGATTCGATAGGAAGAAAACTCATCCCATACAGAGACGAGATTCTCTTTCTCCGCCGACTTCGCGGGATCTTCCTGCAGATCAAACGTATAGTAAACGACCTTTTGATGAATGGCATTCAAAAGCGGCGCGTTTCGCGGGGTGGTTTTTTTGATGCCCTGAAACTCGGTAATCATAGAAGAAAACTCCTCATCACCAGCCGCACTTCCGTTTTGATTTAAAAGGACGTCCTTGACGAGTTCGATCCAGTTGTTGACAGCCGGTCTCATGCGGTTCCAGGTTATTTCCGCCATCGAATGGGGTTTGTCCATTCTGTAGAAGATATAGCCTACCATAATAAGATAGAGGATCACGACGATCGCGATGCAGCAAAGTATTTTTATGACGATTACGGGCATACGGACTCCTTTGCGTTTCCTGCAGGCACGCAAAACAAGTAAATAACCGGAACGTTTGAAGCCGGCTCAACGCTATCTACCTTATATCATTTTGCTTTCGGTTTGACAATCATAATAATCAGCGCAGAAAAAGAATAATAATTGTAGAAAGACAACAATTCGGCTTCGGGGGGTTGTGCAAAAAATGCAGATGCGGCGCAAAAAAGGGGCAATGCATGTGCAGCCTTTATATTGTTTTCCGACAAAAAACAAAGACAATTAATGTAGAAGGAGTTTCTGAAGACGTGATCAGGAACCGTATCATCTGAAAAACAGTTGTTTTGGTGTCTTAATAAACCTAGAAAGGAGATCTGTATGTACGAAAAACTTGTATTCCCGTTACCGCAGGAGATTAATGAGATCGTAGAAGAAGGCGGCGATGAGGATTATATCGTTAATCCTCAGGCGTACTTCAGAGGCGCTTCGGAGATCCCCGGATCGAAATTCAATGTGGGATTTCAGGTTTTTAAGAAGCCGTTCTTCCTGGACAGAAACCCGCATTTCCATGATGCCGATGAGTATCTGATCTTTATGGGCGGAACCTTCCCGAACCTGTTTGACTGGGACGCCGAGATCGAGCTGACCATCGGTGAGATCGGAGTGAATGAAGAGCGCTTTAAGATCACGCAGCCCACGATCATTCGGATCCCCGCAGGGACCTGGCACTGCCCGCTGAATTTCAGGGTCATTAATAAGCCTGTTTTCTTCCAGGCCGCACTGGGTGAAGAGGTGTTCGGCGCGAACTTCATAACGCCGACCGGCGAAGTGAAGAAGATGCGCTATAACGGCCCGGGCCAGTGCAAATATGATCCGAACAAGAAGTGCGATACGTGCGGAAAGTGCTTCACCGAAGACTGGCGCGTCGAAGCGAAATAGGGACAGGATTTGCGGATCGTTAAGGGATGTTCGGGAGATGAGTTCGTCTCCTGATCGGGTGATTGTTAGCAAAAAGGAGAGATCACTATGTTCGAAAATCTTGTTTTCCCGTTTCCGGAGGTAAATGATGAAAAATCCGATTTTACCATTAACCCCCATCCGTATTTCAGAGGGGCTCCGGATGTAGAAGGTTCGAAGTTTACCGCTATTTACGAGACGATTACCAAGCCGGTGTTTGCGGAAAGGAGCCCCCGTTTTCATAACGGAGACCTGTACCTGATCTTCCTAGCCGGCAATTTCCCGCATGTATTTGACTGGGACGCGGAGATCGATCTGTCGATCGGCCTCTACGGAGAGGATGAGGAGAGGTATACCATTACGCAGCCTACCATCATCCGCATTCCCGCCGGCGTGTGGTATTGCCCGATGAACTTCCGGGTCGTGAATAAACCGGTCATGGTCGAGGCATTCCTGATGGATGAAGAATTTGTCGGATACTTTAACTCCCCGACCGCTCAGAAACTGAAAATGCGCTACATTGAGCCCGGCAGATGGGAGATGCTGAACTGATTATCCGCTGCCGCCGAATGTCGGCAGGTGTCAAATAAGCGCTGTGATTCATTTAAGAAAGAGTTAACGGTATGTACGAGAATCTGGTATTTAATTTTCCCCAGGTGGTTGATGAGAAAACAGATTTCACGATCAGCCCTCATCCTCTTTTCAGAGGAGCGGCGGATGTTGAAGGATCAGAGTTCACAGCCATCTATGAAACGATTACGAAACCTGTATTTTTGGAACGGTCGGCCCGCTTCCATGACGGAGATCTGTACCTGATCTTCCTGGCCGGTAATTTTCCGCATGTGTTTGACTGGGATGCAGAGATCGATCTGACGATCGGCAACTATGGCGTTGACGAAGAAAAATTCACGATCACACAGCCGACCATTATTCGCATCCCTGCTGGCGTGTGGTATTGCCCGCTGAATTTCAGAGTGGTCAATAAACCGGTCATGGTCGAGGCGTTTCTGATGCAGCCGGAGTTTACCGCGAATTACTATTCTCTGTCGAGAATGCATAAGATGCGCTATATCGAGCCGGGCAAGTGGGAAGAGATCACCGAGTGAACGAGTTATAAGGAGAACAGTTATGCCCTATATTAAACTTACCACTACGAAAAAACTGACTTTTGAACAAAAGCAGGCACTGTCGGAAGGGCTGACCGAAGCGGTCAAAGTCATCCCGAACAAAGTGGTCATCTTCTTGTTTGTCGAAGACGGGAAGACTGTTTTCGTTGCGAACAAGGAACAGGAAGACATTGTTTTCCTGGAGTTCGACCTGACAGGACATTTCGATATCGAAACAAAACGTGCGTTTTCGGCGGCGGCATGTCCGGTCATAACCCGGATCATCGGAACGCCTCCGGAAGGCATCTCCATGAGGATAACCGAACACAGCTGCTGGGGCAACTTCGGTGATTTTGTGGAATGTCAGGATAATGGACTGCCTGTAGGCGTGGATAGTTTATAATTGTTTTCGGAAGCCTCTAAAACTGTGTTTTAGGGGCTTCTGCGGTATTATGTATAACCCGGCTGATAAGAAATTTGTTATTAAGATTGAGTAGGTGTCGCAATGCTGAAATTTATTGGAAAACGTTTGCTCATGATGATACCGACATTGATTGGGATAACCATTATCATTCAGCTGCTGATCTATATAGTTCCCGGCGATCCGGTCGTAATTATGCTGGGATCAAGAGCGACTCCCGAATTGGTCGAAGAAACCAGGGAAGAATTGGGGTTGAATGACCCGGTCTATGTCCAGTATTTTCGATATATAGGCCGTGTGTTGCACGGAGATTTTGGATCATCATTGATCACAAAGCGTCCCGTGACAAATGAGATCGTACAGAGATTTCCTTACACACTGTTTCTGGTGTCCCTTGTCATGGCCCTAGCCGTAGTGCTAGGGGTACCACTAGGCGTTTTTGCGGCCATTCATCATAATACATGGAAAGATAATGTCGCCATGTTTTTCGCCTTGTTCTGTGTGGCGATGCCAAGCTTTTGGTTTGCGTTGCTATTGGTACAGTTTTTTGGCGTACATCTGCGAGTGCTTCCTTTGGACGGAGTCAGCAGTTGGAAAAGCTGGGTGATGCCGGTCGTTTCCTTGGCGTTATGTAATGTCGCTCTTATCGCGCGGCAAACCCGCTCGAATGTTTTGGAGACGATTCGTCAGGATTATATCACGACAGCGAGAGCGAAAGGCTGCACAGAAAGAAAGGTGATCTATTACCATTGCCTGAAGAATGCGCTGATCCCTGTTATTACGGTTGTCGGCGGAGTTTTCGGTGTCCTTCTGGGCGGTGTTCTGGTTACGGAAGTGATTTTCTCTATTCCCGGAATGGGGCAATACACATTAACGGCTTTGATGAGCAGAGATTATCCGGTTATACAGAGCAGCGTTCTGATTCTTTCTACCGTTTTTTCGATCGTGATCCTGGTTGTCGACATCGTGTATGCGTTGATTGATCCCAGAATTCGGTCGCAGTTTACCGGCGGAAAAATTAAAAGGAAGAAACAAGCCGCTCTATCCGCTTCCGCACAGGAAAGTACGGAAGCGACGAAGTAAAGAAAGGGTTTGTCCTTTCAAGGTTTGATCAGGCATGTTGCAAGATGAAGAGTGTGCGAAGAAAGGGGATATTAGAGTGAACAACAAAGGAAATAAACCTCAAAAGCGCAGGTCTAGGCTCTTCGAAATCTGGCGGCGCTTGAAGAAAAATAAACTGGCTGTTGCTGGATTGATCTTTCTCATCATCGTGGTCGTGGTGGCGATTCTGGCACCGGTTATTGCCCCCTATTCACCGCTTGAGCAGAATCCGTCCAACGCTTTTGCCCCGACATCGCTGGCCCATTTGTTGGGCACGGATAAATTGGGGCGCGATATCTTAAGCAGGTTGATTTTTGGAGCGCGTCAGTCCTTGCTGCTGGGCGTAGTTTCCATAGCGATTGCAGCAGCGATCGGCATTATTATAGGTGTGATCGCAGGCTTTTACGGAGGATGGCTCGATATTGTACTGATGAGAGTATTAGATATTTATCAGTCGATACCGATGTTCCTGCTGTGCGTTACCTTAGCGGCAATACTTGGCGCCAGTTTGACTAATGCAATCATAGCGATAGGAATCAGTAATGTTCCGGTCTATGCAAGAATCACTCGAGCTACAGTTTTGACTGTACGTCAGAGTGAGTATGTCGAAGCGGCGCGGGCGATCGATGCCAGCACGAGGCGAACGATCTTTGTACATATTCTGCCGAACTGTTTGGCGCCAATCATCGTGGAAGTGACCATGGGAATTGCTTCTGCAGTTCTTGCCGGCGCATCGTTGAGCTTCATTGGCCTCGGCGTTCAGCCGCCTACACCGGAGTGGGGAGCCATGGTTTCCGAAGGCCGGAATTTCATGCGTCAACACCCCACCATAGCGCTTTATCCCGGACTTTGTATTATGGCCACGGTGCTTTCCTTCAATCTTCTGGGAGATGGACTTCGGGATGCTCTGGACCCGCGTCTTAAGAATTGATAGGGAGAAAACGGATGAGTGATAAGCTGCTTGAGATCAATAACCTGGTGGTTGAATATCATACGGATGACAACATTATCCATGCGGTCAATAATATCAGTCTTTCGCTGAACAAAGGAGAAACTCTGGGTTTAGTGGGTGAGACAGGCGCAGGAAAAACCACGATTGCGAAAAGCATTCTGCGTATCCTTCCTGCAATCCAAGGGAAAATCCCTTCTGGAGAGATCCTGTTCGAAGGAGAGAATATCCTTAAACTGAGTGAGAGGCAGATGCGTAAGATCCGTGGTAATAAGATTGCCATGATATTTCAAGATCCTATGACGGCCTTAAACCCGATCGAAACAGTGGGATATCAGATCGCTGAAGCCGTTAAGATTCATGAAGGTCTGTCGCGGAAAGACGCGGAAAAGCGCGCCTGTGACATGCTGGAACTGGTCGGAATCCCCATGGACAGATACAACGAGTATCCCCATGAATTCTCCGGAGGTATGAAACAGCGCGTAGTCATTGCCATGGCCCTTGCATGTAACCCCGCATTGTTGCTGGCAGACGAGCCGACTACGGCACTGGATGTCACTATCCAGGCACAGGTCCTGGATATGATGCGTGAACTGAAAAATAAGCTGGACACAGCAGTTATCATGATTACACATGATTTAGGGATCGTGGCGAACTTCTGCTCTTCGGCTGCTGTAGTTTATGCCGGAGAGATCATCGAACAGGGTGTGGTCGAGGAAATCTTTGACCATCCCACACACCCATATACGTTGGGATTGTTCGGCTCTCTTCCGCGGCTGGATTCGACAGAGAAACGATTAAAGCCGATCAGCGGTTTGATGCCGGATCCGGCCGTTGTTCAGAATGGATGTCCCTTTGCGGAGAGATGTCCGCGGGTAAAAGAGATCTGCAAGCAGAAAAAACCGCCGCGAACAGATTTGACACCCGATCACTTTGTTAATTGTTGGTTAGTTACAGGAGAAGAGTGAGATGGCCCCTTTATTAGAAGTAAAAGATTTAAAAAAGTACTTCGAAACCAATAGCGGCACACTTCATGCTGTAGATGGAATCACCTTTTCATTGGATAAGAAGAAGACTCTTGGTGTTGTTGGTGAATCCGGATGCGGAAAGTCTACACTGGGACGAACCATTCTGCATTTGACTAAACCAACATCAGGGGAAGTGTTCTTTGACGGAGAGGATATTTCCAATCCTTCCAAGCATGATATCCATGTGCTTCGGCAGAAAATGCAGATGATCTTTCAAGATCCTTTTTCTTCACTGGATCCTCGAAAATCTGTCTGTGACGCGATCATGGAGCCTTTCATCATACATAGTAATCTATCAAAAGAAGAAATGTATGAAAAGACGCATGAGCTGATGGAAGTAGTCGGAATTGCAGAGAGATTCGAAAATTCTTATCCTCATGAGCTTGACGGAGGAAGAAGACAGCGCATCGGTATCGCACGCGCGTTGGCGCTGAACCCGCAGTTTATCGTGTGTGACGAGCCGGTGTCCGCGTTGGATGTTTCCATTCAGGCGCAGATCATTAATCTGATGCTGGATCTCCAGGAGGAGAGAGGGCTTTCGTATCTGTTCATTACGCATGACCTGTCCGTGGTGAAATATATCTCGGACGATATCATGGTTATGTACCTCGGCCAGATGGTGGAAAAAGCGCCAGCGGAGGAGCTGTTTGCAAACACACAACATCCTTATTCGAAAGCGTTGCTTTCTGCAGTGCCTGTGCCGGATGTGCATAAGCAGCAGAACAGAATAGAGTTGAAAGGAGAACTGGTTTCTCCGATCAACCCCAAACCTGGCTGCCGCTTCATGCCGAGATGTAAATATGCTACGAAAGAGTGTATGAAACCTCAGGTATTAGAAGAATGCAGCCCAGGGCACTTTGTTTCGTGCTGTAGGTATAAGGAAATAAACAAGTAGCTGTTTGGAAAGGAGGAATTTATGAAGATGTTAAAGAGGATTCTTGCTGTTTCTCTCGCGGCTCTGCTTCTTGTCAGTGCAGCAGCCTGCGGAGGAGGAGGGCAGTCAAGTTCCGGAACGGGAGAAACTGCTGGTGGCGAAGCCGGTGCCGCAGAAGACAGAGTGCTTCATGTGAGCGTCTATGGTGATCCGGGTTCGCTTTTGCCCACAGCGTCGAACTCAATCGGCGGCTTCTTTGGTGTGATTCGCTCGTTGTATGATACTCCTTGGAACATCCGAGAAGATGGTACGATGGATTATTGCCTGGTTGAGTCGATGGATGTGGTCAGCGACGTAGAATATACACTGCATCTTCGGGAGGGCGTGACCTTCTCGAACGGTAATCCGTTCACGGCGGAAGACTTTATTTTCACCATGGAGCTGGATCGTGATCACCCGCAGCATTATCTAAATGTCGCTTCTGTCGATTTTGAAAAAACGAATATTGTTGATGATTACACGATCGATCTGTGGCTGACCCACTATGATGTTAGCGCATGGCCCGGAATGGCAATTATGTTCATCATGGATAAGGAGTCTTATGATGAACAGTCGCTGGCGTTAACGCCGATCGGAACAGGTGCTTATGAGCTGGTGGATTACGTGCCGAACAGCTCGGTCACATTAAGAGCCAGAGAAGGTTTCTGGGGCGAAGCGCCTCACATCGAGAATGTAGTATTTGACATGAAGGCAGAGGAGTCACAGAGAGTCAATGCACTCGTGACTGGAGACACGCAGTATAGCACAATTCCTACTTCTGAGGTGGAATACATTGAGTCGTTGGGCGATTACAATGTCCAGGTCGTTCCTTCGGCTGGTAACGTTAGCGCACTCTTTAACTGCACACCTGGTGCGCCTCTCGGAACGGTTGATGCGCGACTGGCAGTGATGTATGCCATTAACCGAGATGATATTGTCAATCTCGTATATGACGGGGTCGCCGGAACGCCCAATTACCCCGCATCGAACTCCGCCATCGGTTATGAGGGTCATGAAGATATGTTCTCGATGGAGGTTTATGATCACGGCTATGATCCTGATCTTGCACGTGAATATGCGGAGCGGGCCGGATTGGTTGGGCAGACGCTTACCATCACGACAAACGGAGACCTTACTTACAACACGATCGCTGAGATCATTCAGGACAATCTCCGCGAGATCGGCGTGGAGTCCACGATCACGCAGTATGATACCGGTTCCTATACCGGTACACTGATGGATACCAGCACCTTCGATATCGGCCTTCTGGCGGTCGGATGTCCTTCCAGAGTAGCGTTTGATATGCTGTACGGATACCTGTCCTTCCTTGGATTAGGTTGGGAAGGTCCGGAGAGAGAGCAGGTCATCTCGCTTCTGGAGGCGGCACTGGCCTCCCCGGATGAGGAAGTGCAGCGCGACTATTTCACGCAGGCCATGGAAGTTTGGGATACGGTCCATCCTTGGTTCGCTCTGGTGGAAGGCGTGAACCCGGTCGCAGTGAGCAATGAGATCGGTGGTTATGAGTACTATCTGGATGCGTGCCTGCACGTTGCGGACTGGTACTGGATCTCGGAGTAACCCTGTAAAGCAGTTATGATGGGCTTATGTTAGGCTGTTGAAGTACGAGTCATTCTCCCATACGGTGTGTCGATGATCTTCGGCACACTGTATGGGGGAGGAGGAAATAATTATGAACAACAAAGAAAACTATTTGGCAGTACTCAGAGGAGAACAGCCTGAACGTGTGCCGGTTCTGGTGCCGGGAGCGACTTCAGGACCTCCGGTTGTTATGATGTTTTCTCCAATTCTTTTAAGTCATCAGTACACGGATCCCGGTCCGGCGAAGGACGTGTGGGGTGTTACTTATGTTCCAGTAGAGGATGCGGGGGGCGCAAAGGTTCCTGAACCAGGGAATCATGTTATCACAGACATCACCAAGTGGCGAGATATCATTCATGTGCCGGATATTTCAGGGATCGACTGGGAAGCACTGGCGAAGAAGGATCTGGAAACCATTAACCGGGAAGAAACGGCCGTGAACTACGGCGCCATGTGTAATCCATTCCTAACTTTGATGGCGTTAATGGGCTTCGAGGAAGGGCTTCTGGCAATGTGTGAAGAACCGGAAGAAGTCTATGCTTTATTAGAGTATATTACGGATTTTTGTATTGAAGTCAGTGAAAAGTGTATCGATTATTATCAGCCAGATGTTTATGCAATGTGCGATGATATTGCAGCGTGGCTGAACCCGTTCATCTCTTTGGACCTGTATCGAGAGGTGATCAAACCACTTCATGTGAAGCTGGCAAAGCTTGCGAACGACCGGGGGATCCCGATCGACATGCATTGTTGTGGACACTGTGAGATTTTTATTGATGACTGGAGAGAATTCGGTGTTGTCTCCTGGAATCCGGCGCAGACATGCAATGATCTGAAAAAGATCAAGGAAACTTACGGTAATTCGTTTGTGATTACCGGCGGATGGGACGCACAGGGAGAGCTTCTTGAAAAAGATGTTTCGGAAGAAGTGGTAAAACAATCCGTTTATGATGCGTTTGACCGGTGCGCTCCGGGTGGCGGATATGTTTTCAGCGGCGGTTTTCTGGGTGCGATCGGGGATCCGATCGTAGCAAAGAAGAACAAATGGGTCGCGGAAGCGGCCACAGAATACGCAGAAAAGTTTTATAAATACTAAGGGTGAGTGCCACTACCTCGAAAGCCTGCCAAACCTGGCCGCACGAAGAGTGCGGCCAGGTTTGGCTTTACAAAAAGCCTTTGTTGTTTGTTCTAAAATTAGATCTTAATGGTGAAGCATAACACATTAAGGTATACTGGGCTCATGAAAAGATATATATTTCGAAAACTGAAACCGGCCGAAGCCCCCGCCATGTTCGACCTGATCATGGGGCGCGTTGCCTGGATGGATGAAGTCGGCATCCGGCAGTGGAACGTCACGAAGTATGACGAGTGCTACCCGCCGGAGTATTACGCGGCGCACGCGGAGGCGGGGCGGATCTTCTGTCTGGCGGGCGAGGATGAGACCACCAAGGCGGAGCCGCGGCTGATCGCGGTCGGCCTCCTGCTCGAGGAAGATGAGCGTTGGCCTGACGGCTTGCCGCACACCGAGCCGGAGACCGGGGAGACGCTGCCGGCGGCGAGCGCCTACTATCTGCATCATTTCGCGACCGCGGTCGGCGCCCCGAAGGGCATCGGCAGCGAGTTCCTGCGGGCCGCGGAGGAGTACGGTGCGGCGCAGGGCAAGACCTGGTTCCGCCTGGACTCCGCGGATGATAACCAGACACTGGAAGCGTATTACACGTCGCGCGGCTACGAGCCCGCGGGGACGTGCGTGGACGGATTATACACCGGGGTATTGCGGCAGAAGAGACTTTAGAGGGACGGCCGGGCCGTGCAGCGGGAGACCGCGGCGCATGGTCCGGCCTTGCGGACGTTCGGCTTTCGGCCGCCGCGAAAACGGAGGAAGGGTTATGGAACAGATCCGGATCAATGAAAACACCTGGCGCTTCGAGGAAGAAGGCGTGCGGTTCTTTCTGCTCGCGGGCACGGAGAAAGCGCTGCTGATCGACAGCGGCATGATGACGACGAACGCGCGTGAGATCGCGGAAGATGTGCTGAAGTGGTACGCTGCGGAGCTGGCCGGTGGTTCGGCGGCGGGCGTGGAACCGGGGGATGTGCCGGCATTGCCCCTGGAGCTTCTGAACACGCATGCGGACCTGGATCACATGGCGGGCAATGCCGCCTTCGGGAAGTTCTACATGCACCCGGACGAGTGCTACAACTACTATAAGAATGAGCGGCCGGACTTCATGCCGGCGCCGCCCGCGGATGCGGAGATCGTCCCGGTGTGGGACGGCGATGTGCTGGATCTGGGCGGGCGCGAGCTCGAGATCATCGGGCTGCCGGGGCATACGCCGGGGAGCATCGCAGTGCTCGACCGCGCGGCGCGCGTGCTGATCAGCGGCGACCCCATTCAGGACGGGAATATCTTCATGTTCGGGCCCATGCGCGAGATGCATGCGTACCGGATGAGCCTGCAGCGGCTGGAAAAGATCATGGCGGAGCGGGATCCGTTCGACGAGATCTGGGCCAGCCACGGGTCCTTCCCGGTGAAGCCGGAGCTGGTGCGGCAGCTGGATGAGGCCGCGGGCCGGGTGCTTGCTGGCGAGGTCGGGACCGAGCCGATCGATATGCATGGCATGACGGTGCAGCGCGCGGATGTGGGGTGCGCGGCGTTCCTGTTGGATTAAAGCGCCCGCTGACTTTTTTCAGCGGAAGAATTCGGAAGAACGCGCTATAATCGAATGCAGGAGGAACGCCTATGTCTATCGTTAATCTCGAGTTCCTGAGCCATGAACCCATCGAAAACGTCGTCACCGAGCTGAAATATCAGATCGACAAGACCGTATGCTTCGGAGACGTCGAGATCGTCGCCGCGGAGCGTGACCGCACGGAGGCCTTTCTGAAACAGTACTGCGGTGTGCGCGAAGTCGATTTTCGTGTGGTTTCGACCGATGACCTCAGCGCGGTCCTGCACGAGCTGCGGCAAGCCGCAGACGCGGAGCTGGCCGCGGGAAATCATGTGACCGTCGACATCACCGGCGGTGAGCCGTTGCCGCTCGTGGCCTGCGGCATCCTGTCGCGGGAGTATGCGGTGCCGCTGCATCTGTTCGATATTCCGAATGATACCATGACCGAGATCGCCGGCGGCGGGGACCTTACGGCACCGTTCACTCTGGCTGCGGACGGCATACCGCGCCGGGAGAAACTGGATCTGGAGGGGTTCATCCGCATGCGCGGCGGGCGCATTGTCCAGAGGATGCACAAGCGCTCGAAGGAGATCGACCTCGATGCGGAGCGCGCCGACATCGAGGCGCTCTGGAACGTCAGTAAGGAGCACCTTGAGTCCTGGAACAGCTTCGCGGTCTATCTGCAGGGGTTTGCCCCGGATGAGGATCTGCGCGTGGTGATCCCGCCGGAGGCCTCGCGGGCCAAGCTTGCGAACCTGAAGAAGCTGGACGGCAAGCGCGAGATCGACATCATGCTGAACTGCTGCGCGGACGTCGGGGTGATCGAGGACCTGGTGATCGAGGCGGGCGGCGCGACAGAGTTCCGCTACCGCGACGCGGAGGCGAAGAACCGTCTCTGGGAGGCCGGGTGCATTCTGGAGCTGCACACGTATGTGGGCGAGGCGGCCGACTGTGATGACTGCCTAGTGGGCGCGCATCTGGACTGGGACGGCGTGGTCCACGGCGGCCGGAACGAGGACGTGCTGAATGAGATCGACGTCCTGGTGCTGCGCGGGCTCGTGCCGACATTCATCTCCTGCAAGAGCGGTTCCATGGACAAGGAAGCACTGTATGAACTGCGCACCGTGACCGAGCGCTTCGGCGGGAAGTACGCGAAGATGATGCTGACCGCGCCGAAGGGCGTGACCCGGGCGGACCGCATGCGTGCCGAGGAGATGGGCATTGAAGTGCGCGTGGAACCGCGCGAGCCGAAGATCTGAGGCGCTGCAGGGACACGGCGGAGAGCTTTATGAAGTTTGACCTGACCGGCTGGCGTGGCCGTTATCCCGCCCTGCGAAAGAACCTGACAGACATGGTCACGGAGTCGCAGATCAAATTGGGCTATGCCCAAATGCCGGCGGCATTTTATTATCCGGTCGAGTCGCTGGAGCGGCTGCTGGGGATGGAGCCGCTGCCGGACGCCCGCGCGGACCTGCCGGATGCGGACCGGGCGTATTTTGTCGCCGCCCGCCTGGCGCGGATGCAGGGCGTTTTGGAGGATTTCGCCGCGGAGAACGCGGACCGCTTCGGGCAGATCGGCGTCTCACACAACGGCGAACGCTTTTGCCTGCGGGTTTCCGCCGAAGGAGCGCGGATCATTCATGAGACGGTGCCGCAGCCGGCGTTTCTCGTTGAGCTGATCCGCTGCCTGGAGGGGCACCCCTCGGAGGAGTCGCTGCTGGATGTGTTCCGGCGGCACGGCGAGGACGTCGGTGGTCATGACGGCGGGGCCCGCCCGGGCAATGTCGTCACCCGGCGGATTGACGGCGAATTCGATCTGCTGGTGTATTTCGGGGACGGCGAACCGGATGACTACCGTTACTGTCTGAAATTCGAGGGAGAACCCGAGCCCGACGGACACCGGCATGTGATCTTCCACCGGTTCACGCCGGCGGATTATGAGGCGCTGGGGATCGGGCCCGGCGTTTGAGGATGTGACAAAGAGGAAAACCCATGAAAAACCTGAGCGAACACACCATCGAGACCCCCATGGGGTTCATTCCGAAAGGCCTCTCGAGCGACGAGCCCTCGAAGGGACCTGCACTGCCCGAAGACTTCGGGGAATTCGACAACTTCCGCGACATGATGCTGCTCTACACCTGCGCCATCCGCGAAGTGAACACGAAACTGGAAAATCTGGACGCGGAGCTGGAGCTGACCGCCGAGCGGAACCCGATCCAGTACATCACGCACCGCGTGAAGACCCCGGCGAGCATCATGAAGAAGATGCGCCGCATGGGCGTGCCGCTGACGTTCCAGAACGTCTGGGACAACCTGAACGATGTCGCAGGCGTGCGCGTGGTCTGCTCGTATCTCGAGGATATCTATGAGCTCGCGGACGTGCTGCTGAAGCAGGATGACATCCGCCTGATCAAGCGCAAGGACTACATCAAAAACCCGAAGCCCAGCGGCTACCGCAGCCTGCACCTCGTCATCGAGACGCCGGTCTTCCTGTCCGAGCAGAAGCACATGGTCCGGGTCGAGATCCAGATCCGCACGATCGCGATGGATTTCTGGGCCAGCCTGGAGCACCAGCTGCGTTATAAGACGGACATCGAGATCCCGGATTCGATCCGGCACGACCTGACCGACATTGCGGACGATATGTTCAAGACGGACCTGAAGATGAGCCAGATCAGCCGCCGTATCCAGCGGATCTCGCGCGTGAAGCATGAGGCGCAGGAGCTCGCGAAGAAGGCGAAGGCGGCCGAGGCCGGCGGCGCCGGGGCTGATGCGGGCAATGCTGCGGATCCGGGCAACGCCGGCGGACGATGAAACGGATTCTTTGTTGAACATTGCCCCCGGACGATTTATGATAGTACCGTGGCGCCCGGCGCCGAAATCAAGTTTTTGTGGACGAATGAGAGTTTTCTCAAACATGAATTAAGGAGGATTTTTACTATGAGCAAGATCGGTGAGTTTCTCAAGGGAGCAGGCACTTTCTATCTGGCGACCGCAGACGGCGATCAGCCGAAGATCCGCCCTCTGGGCATGTTCATGGACGGTGACGACTATGTCCGTTTCGGCATTGGCACCTTCAAAGACTGCTGGAAGCAGATGATGGCGAACCCGAAGGTCGAGATCGTGGCCTGCCAGGGCGCGAAGTGGCTGCGCTACACCGGCAAGGTCGTCGTGGATGACGCCTGCTGGGCAGAGAAGGCTCTCGAGGAGAACCCGAACCTGAAGAACATCTATAACGAAGAGACCGGAAACGTCATGGGCGTGTTCCACCTCGAGGATGCGACCGCATACGTGATCAACCTCATGCCTGCACTGGGCTGCGAGGATCTGCTGGCGTAACCAATGCGGATAAACAGCCGTTAATGCTGCGGGGGCACCGGTTTTCGGCGCCTCCGTTTTTCGTTCGGCCGGTTCGGACGAATGCCAAACAGAGAAATAAACCTGCTGCGCGACCGGTGGTCGGGAAAAGCAGATCGTGGAAGGACAGATCATGGAAAATCAGAAAGAATTCGGAGCGGGCTTGCCCGATTTCGGTGCTGCAGCGGGGCCGGACCCGGAGAGTGCGCAGTTTGCGGTCGTGATCCCGCTGGTGCGGCGCGGCGGGGAGACCTATGTGCTGTTTGAGAAGCGCGCGGAAGACCTGGACCGGCAGCCCGGCGAGATCTGCCTGCCGGGCGGTGCGGAAGAAGACGGAGAGGGCCTGGCGCAGACCGCGGTGCGGGAAACTTCGGAGGAGCTTTTGATCCGGCCGGAGCAGGTAAGGCTTCTGGGCCGGATGAAGACGCTGCGAACCGGTTACGGAAATGAGATCGCGGTGTTTCTCGGGGAACTGGAGGACTACCGGGGGACCTGGTCGGCAGATGAGGTCGCCTGTACGTTCGAGGTGCCGCTTCATTATTTTCTGGAGAATGAACCGGCAGAGTACGGAACAGCCGCAAGAATCGAGCCGGACCCGGATTTTCCGTTGGATAAGATCCCGGGCGGGGCGAACTATCCCTGGCACGCCCGAAGAGAGCGGGTGGCGTTTTATTATTACGAGGACTGGGTCATATGGGGACTGACCGCGCGGATCATGAAAGAGGCGGTACGTGTGCTGCGGGCGGTGCCGGAGGCGGCGCAGGCGGCAGGATGCTGAGCGTCCGGAAAAGGTCGACAGACGGTGTATCCGGAGCGCCTGAGCGGGCGCCTTATCGTTCGCTCAATGCATACTTGCGCGGCCGCTTCGGGGGTAAAGTTTATAAACTGGGGCTGGATATCGGCTGCACCTGCCCGAACCGGGACGGAACACTGGGGTCCGGCGGCTGTATCTTCTGCGCGGGCGGAGGATCGGAGTTCGCGGCGCGCAGCGAGGCGGAGCTTGCGGAGCGAAGCGTGGCTTCGGCCGGCAGCATTGCAGCAGGGCCGGCAGATCTCGACGCGATGATCGATGCCGCGAAAGCGCGCGTGGAGCGGAAGATGCCGAAAGGCGATAGGCCGGCGGCACCGGAGAATCATTACATCGCCTACTTTCAGACCTATACGAACACATACGGGAATATCGGGCGGATCGGCGCCTGCTTTCGCGCTGCCGCAGCCCGGCCGGATATCTGCGCGCTTGCGGTCGCGACAAGGCCGGACTGCCTGGGTCCGGCGTGGATCGATTTGCTCGCAGAGCTGAATCGCGTAAAACCGGTCTGGGTCGAGCTCGGTCTGCAGACCATCCGGGAGGATACTGCCCGGCTGATCCGCCGCGGGTATGAACTGCCGGTCTTTGAGGACGCGGTCAGGAGGCTGAAAGCGGCCGGACTCGAGGTCGTCGCGCATGTGATCCTGGGGCTTCCGGGAGAGGACGAAGAAGACATGAAATCCACAGTTCGGTATCTCGCGGAGCTGGGACGCTGCGGAGCGGACGCCTGCGGGACGGAGCCCCTTGCGGCATCCGCGGGAATCGACGGCATCAAACTCCAGCTCATGCATGTGCTTGCCGGGACGGAGCTGGCGCGGATGTATGCGGAGGATCCTTCGGTGATTCGGCGGTTTTCCATGGAGGAGTATGTGGATCTGGTCATTGACCTCGTAGAATTGCTTCCGCCGGACATGGTCGTTCATCGGCTGACCGGCGACGGCGCGAAGAAGCTGTTGATCGAACCGAAATGGAGTGCAAATAAAAAGGCGGTATTAAACCGCCTGAACAAACGCTTTTCCGAGCGCGGTGCCTATCAGGGCCGGCTCTTTCCCGGGGGATGACCCCGGTTTTTTATTCTTCCTGAGGGGTGTCGGCAGGGCCTTCGGCCATGTCCGCGACCGCGTCGGTCTCATCCGCGACTGTGCCGGCATCGACTGCCGCTGTATCTGTGGGGACTGCCGCCGCAGCTGCCTCACGCGCCATCCGGCGCTCCTTTCGCTTCACCAGACGCGGGTAGATGTAATCACGGTACAGGAAGTCAAGGATGGCGCCGATCGGAATGGCCAGGAACACACCGAGCATGCCGAACAACCGACCCATCACGATCAGCATGATCAGGACCCACAGGCCGCTGACGTTCAGGGTGTTTCCGTAGAGTTTCGGTTTCACGATGTAGCCGTCCGCGAACTGCAGCAGCACGGTGAAGATCAGGAAGATCAACGCGTGCAGAGGGTTCACCAGCAGCAGGATCAGCGCGCCGAGCGCGCCGCCCACGACCGGTCCGAACGTGGGGAACAGGTTCGTCACGCCTACGATCATGGAGACGATCACGATATAGCTCATGCCGAAGATCCGCATCAGCAGTGCGTTCAGCAGGCCCACGATCAGCGCCTCGATGAAGTCACAGATGATGAACCGGACAATGATGGCGTCACACCGGTTCCAGAACTTGCGGATGGCGGGATGGTGTTCATCCTTCGTGAGAACTTTCACCAGGCGTTTGAACCAGCCCACAACGCGGTTTTTGTCAATCAGGACGTAGATCGCGATGACAAAGCTGATCAGCAGGTAAAAGATGGCCTGACCGACATTTGTAAGCGTGCTGAACAGCTCGCCCTGATGCTCGGTAATATAGTTGACGATCCGCTGTCCGAAGTTGCTGGTCAGCGCGTCGATCTGCGAGAAGTCAATATGCAGCTGCGGGAAATGATCGCGGATCGTGATGCCGAACCGCGTCAGCGCGTCTACGTAAGTGCCCAGGTTTGCGATGAACCCGCGCGCGCTCTCGACCAGCTGCGGGATCAGGAACACCATCAGGACGGTAAACAGCGCTACGACCACGATGATCGTCAGTGCCACGGCCAGCAGCCAGGCGATCCGCCGCCGCTTGAGCTTCTTGAAGACCGTGCGGTCAAATCCCTTCGCGACCGGGTTCAGAACATAGGCAATGCAGAAACCCAGAATGACCGGAGAGATCAGCTTCCAAAGGTAAGCGATGCCCCGGCCGATGTCTCCGAGATGCGACAGCACCACAAAAAGAACCACGCCGATACAGATGGCGACAGTCAGGGAGAGCCAGCTCTTTTTGAGGTTGTTCCGAAACCAATTCCGCATGTTGATATTCCTAAAGGTACAAGGTTTCCTGCGTTAATATTTATGGGGACAATGCCCCGTTTCACACAATTAACATAGCATGCCGCCCAAACCACGGGCAATAAAAAAGAAAGCTCAGGAAAAATCCTAAGCTTTCGGAAACATTTTACTGTGTAAAGGAAGAAGCAGCGCCCTTGCTGAAGATCTTTTTCCGCATGACCATGAAGGTGATGAACGCCACGGCCGCGGCGCCCACATCGCCGGCCGGCATGGCCGCCAGCAGACCGTTCAGCCCGAAGAAGATCGGGAGGATGAGGACACAGGGGATCAGGATCAGGACCTGTCGGCACAGCGACACGATCAGCGCCTGCACGGGCTGGCCGATGGCCTGGAAAAAGATACTGATGCAGGCACTCGTCGGCATGAAAAAGATCAGAGCGGTCGCGATGCGGAAGCAGAGGACCGCAAACTGGTTATACAGTTCGGACTCGCTGCCGAAGATACCGATCAACTGTCTGGGGAACAGCTGATAAATAAAGAACGCCGCAATCATGATGATCGTCGAGATGATCCAGGCGGTAAACAGCGTCTTCTTCACCCGGTCGTGCTGGCCCGAACTGTAGTTGAAACCGTAGATGGGTTGGGAACCGCCGGCGATGCCGATGGGGATGCCGCAGATCAGGTTATTGATCTTCATGACGATGCCGAAGACTGCCAGCGTGATGTCCGCGCCGTAGATGGAGGCTGCGCCCCACTTGACCAGACTGCGGTTCATCAGGATGGACAGGACCACGCCCGCGCACTGCGTGATGAAACTGGAGATGCCCAGGGTCAGGGTCTTCTTCAGGACCTTCCACTCCGGCTTCAGAATGTCCGTCTTCGTCAGGTTGAAGGACTTCATGCGTCTCAGGCAGAAGATAAAGAACACGAAGTTCACGATCTGGCCCAGAATCGTTGCGAGAGCGGCGCCCGTCACGCCCCAGCGGAACACAAAGATGAAGAGCGGGTCGAAGATGAAGTTCGTGATGCAGCCCAGCACCATGCCCAGCATCGAGATGCGGGGACGGCCGTCCGCGCGCATCAGAGCTGCGAAAGAGCCGTCGCACAGCGCGAAGACGAAGCCGATCACGATGATCCGGCCGTAATCCACGGCATACGGAAGGATGGTGTCCGTGGCGCCTAAGAAGCGGCAGAGCGGCGTCAGGAAGATGGAGAACACGAGAGTCAGGAGCAAACTCACGATGATGGACATGAGAATGGCTCCGCCTGCGCCCTTCGCCGCGCGGTCTTTCCGGCCCACGCCCAGGTTCAGGGCAATGAAGGCAGCCGCGCCGTCACCGATCAAAAGTCCGAGGGCGATCATGACGACCGTCATGGGGACGATGATGTTCGTGGCAGCATTGCCCAGATAGCCGACGCCCCAGCCGATGAACAGCTGGTCGACGATGTTATACAGGGAACTGATGACGAATGCGACGACGCTCGGAATGGCGAACGTGCGGATCAGCTTTCCAACGGGCTCATATCCCAGCGGGTTCTCCTTCGCTGCGGAATGGATCTGTACTGCGTTTTCTTCCATGGAAGGGCCTCCTGTTTCTCCTGAAAATATAAAAAGCGCGCCCGATTACAGTAAAACAGCGCAAGTTTGTATTTTAACGGCGAGTCTCGGTAATGTCAACCGAAAAATGTCGCATGCTACGATTTTCGAAAAACATCGGGGCCGGTCCCGGATCTTATTGACAATGCGGCGGGGCCGGGGGTATTATGCAAAAAACAAAAGGGGAGCTGGTGGAAGCCGGCTGAGAGTAAGGATGATCCTCCTTAGACCCGTTGATCTGATCCGGATAATGCCGGCGTAGGGAGATAAAGGGTTCGGGCGTTGACCCGCACCGCCGCGGAAGCGTTTCATGAAGTCCCTGCCGGGTTAGCCGGCGGGGACTTTTCTGCGTCTGCCGATGCCGGCAGGGCGCGGTTCGCCCGGGAGGGCAGCAGATGAGCGTACTCGAAGTACAAAACGTGAGCTTCTCTTATGACGGGAAGCGAAAGATCCTGGAAGACGTGAACCTTCACCTGGAGGAGGGTGAGCTGGTCAGCATCCTGGGCACCTCGGGCGGCGGGAAGACCACGCTGTTTTCCGTCATTGCAGGGCTGAACGTGCCGCAGACCGGCCGTGTCCTGCTGAAAGGGGAGGACATTACCGGGCAGCCGGGCCATGTCAGCTACATGCTGCAGAAAGATCATCTGCTTCCTTATTATACGATCGAGGACAATGTCTCGCTTCCGTTGGTCATCCGCGGCATGAAGAAGCGCGAGGCCCGTGAGCGCGCGGCGGAGCTGCTGCCGCGGTTCGGTCTCGAGGGGACGCGGAAGAAGTATCCCGCACAGCTGTCCGGCGGCATGCGGCAGCGGGCGGCGCTTCTCAGGACCTACCTGTTCTCGGGGGAGGCGGCGCTTCTCGATGAGCCGTTCTCGGCGCTCGACACGCTCACGAAGGCGGACATGCACCGCTGGTATCTGGGGGTGATGGAAGAGATCCGCCTCTCGACGCTGTTTATTACCCACGACATTGACGAGGCCATCCTGCTCTCGGACCGGATCCTGCTTTTGGGTGGGAGCCCGGGGCGGATCATGGATGAGATCGTGGTCACGGAACCGAAACCCCGCGGCGAGGACTTCCTGCTGTCGGAGCGGTTTCTGGAATATAAGCGGAGGATCTCCGCAAAGCTCAAGGAGGGAAAAGCATGAACGCAAGTGTAGCTATTCAGGTGCTGCCGAAAACGGACAATGACGAGGAGCTCATCCGCATCGTGGATGAGGTCATTGCCTACATTAAGAGTCAGGGGCTGAGCTGCTCGGTCGGGCCGTTCGAGACTACGATCGAAGGTGATTACGATCAGCTCATGGACATCGTGAAAGAGTGCCAGCACGTGGCGGTCAATGCGGGCTGCGCGGAAGTGTCCGCCTATGTGAAGATCGTCTGGCGGCCGAACGGAGACGTGCTTTCCATCGAGAAGAAGATCACGAAGCATCATCAGGATGACGATGCCATGGGCATTCTGGGAGAGGCTGCCGCGGAGGGCGGCCGCTGATGAGCTCCGGGCGGCGGACAATGCAGGCCGGCACGCGGGCCGCGCAGGCCGCGCGGAAAGCGCCTGCGGGACCGCGGCGGGGCACCGCGGGGAAGATCTCCTGGCTCTGGCCCTTTATCACGCTGATCGTGATCATCGCGGTCTGGCAGATCGTGAGTGTGACGGGGCTCGTGCCCTCATTTATGCTGCCCTCGCCGCTGAAGGTGGTCATCGCCCTGGTGTCGGACTTTCCGCTGCTGCTCTACCATTCGAAGGTCACGATCATCGAGTCCGTGGTCGGTCTGGTGCTGGGGGTTCTGATCGGGTTCGGCTTCGCGGTGTTGATGGACCGCTTCGACCGGGCTTACCAGGCGCTCTATCCGCTGATCGTGATCACACAGACCATTCCGACCGTGGCCATCGCGCCGCTTCTGGTGCTGTGGTTCGGCTATGGCCTGCTGCCGAAGGTGGTGCTGATCATCATCGTGACATTCTTCCCCATGACCGTGAGCATGCTCGCGGGATTCCGCGAGGCGGATGAGGAGACCATAGACCTGATGCGGTCCATGGGCGCCGGCCGCGCGCAGATCTTCCGGCACGTGAAGTTCCCGGGAGCGCTGGGGCCGTTCTTCTCGGCGCTGCGGATCGCGGTGTCGTATGCGGTGGTCGGTGCGGTCATCTCCGAGTGGCTGGGCGGCTTCGAAGGTCTGGGTGTTTACATGACGCGCGTAAAGAGCGCGTTCGCATTCGACAAGATGTTTGCGGTCATCGTCCTGATCTCGGTATTGAGCCTGATTCTGATGGGGATCGTGAACCTGGTGCAGCGGCGGCTCATGCCGTGGACGCATGTGCGCGAGGCGGAAGAGTAGATGCGCGGGAAGCGCGAATGCACGCGGAAAAGTGAATAGATCAGGCAAAGAGATTCAATCGAAAGAAATATATTTATAAAAGGAAAGGAAACGTAACATGAGACGGAAAAGAGCCACGAAACTGATTACAGCGGTGGGTCTGGCGGCAGCGATGGTACTGTCGCTGGCGGCCTGCGGCGGGAATGCCGGCGCTTCCGGCGGTGCGGGTAATGCCGCGGATGCGGGCTCGGCGTCAGACACTTCCGATGCGGGCGGCCAGGCGGATGCCGGTGCCCAGAACGGTCCGCAGGGAGACCTGACCGAGATCACCTTCGCGCTCGACTGGACCCCGAACACGAACCACACCGGCGTGTATGTGGCCGAGGCGCTCGGCTATTTCGAGGAGGCCGGCCTGGATATCACGATCGTGCAGCCGGCGGAGAACACGGCGGAGCTGATGGTCGGCTCGAATGCCGCGCAGTTCGGCGTGTCGTTTCAGGACACCATGATGCCGGCGGTCGTCGGGGAGGACGCGCTGCCCATCACGGCGGTCGCGGCGGTGGTGCAGCACAACACCAGCGGCATCGTCTCCCGCGCGGGAGAGGGGATGGATCATCCCGCGGGTCTGGAGGGACACCGCTATGCGACCTGGGATCTGGACATTGAAAAAGCCACCATTCGCACTGTGATGGAAGCCGACGGCGGTGATTTCGACCAGGTCCAGCTGATCCCCAGCAATGTCACGGATGAGGTTTCGGCGCTGCAGTCGAATTCCGTCGACGCCATCTGGATCTTCTACGGCTGGGCCGGCGTGGCCTGCGAGCTGGCGGGGCTGGATATCGATTACTTCGCGTTTGCGGACATTGACCCCGCGTTCGACTACTACACGCCGGTGATCGTCGGAAACACCGACTGGATGGAGGCGAACCCCGAGGCGGCGCACGCGTTCGTCGAGGCGCTGTCCCGCGGCTACACCTACGCGGCGGAGCATCCGGACGAGGCGGCGGACATCCTGCTGGAGGCGGCGCCCGAGCTGGACTCCGAGCTGGTGCACGCCAGCCAGGCGTATCTGTCGGAGCAGTACATCGCGGATGCCGCCCAGTGGGGCGTGATCGATCCGGCGCGCTGGAATGCGTTCTATAACTGGATCAATGAGAATGGGCTGGGGCCCGCGGAGATCCCGGAGGATACCGGATTTACCAATGACTATCTGCCGGAGTGACGGAAGGGATCAAACGTCTTGTAAATCAGAAATTTTTCAGAGTATGCGTTTGACGTACGGCGGTCAAACGTGTACTCTTTTATTTAGAAGATTTGTGAACGTTCTTATCGTACGCTTTTTTCGGCGCGCGGAACACAAAAGATGATCTTAGGAGGTAACCATATGTCTGAATTTGGACTGCATTCCGTAATTATGTTCGGCCGCGGCACCGTGTCCCAGCTGGGCGCGAAGGCGAAGGAGTACGGCGCGACGAAGGCTCTGCTGGCCTGCGACCGGAACCTGGGCGAAGAGACCTACGCGAAGCTGAAGGCCAGCCTGGAGGCTGCCGGCGTGGATTATATCTTTTTCAATGAGACCGAGCGTGACGCTCCCGTCTGGCTGGTGAACAAGGTCGGCCAGATGGCGAAGGAAGCGGGCGTCGACTGCATGATCGGCGTCGGCGGCGGCAGCACCATGGACCTGGTGAAGGGCGCGACGATCCTCCTGAGCAACCCCGGCCCGGCTGAGAAGTACGTTCTGCCGGATCCGCCTTCGATCCCCGTGAAGCACCCGGTCATCCTGATGCCGACGACGTCCGGCACCGGCGCCGAGGGCACGAAGTGCGCGATCATCGCTGTGGATCACAACGGCTGGCCCATGAAGTGGAGCGTGTTCATCGAGCTCGCGCAGACCATCATTGACCCGGATCTGATCGCGACCCTGCCTCCGTACGAGACCGGCTGCTGCGGTATGGACGCTCTGGCGCACGCCGTCGAGGGCATCACCGGCAATAACCCGAACCCGCTGGCACACGCCTGCGGCCTGAACGCGATCCGCCTGATCAACCGCTATCTGCTGCGCGCGTACCATGACGGAAATGACATGGAGGCCCGCGAGGGTATGGCGAAGGCTGCTTACCTGGCCGGTGTCGCATTTGACGCGCCGCTGACCCACATCGGTCATGCGACGGCTGACGGCCTGTGCACGTACCTGCATCTGTCGCACGGCGAGGGCTGCGCGCTGGAGATCCCGGAGACCCTGGCGCTGGTCGGCCCCGCGGTTCCGGATGTCATGCTGGAGATCGCTGAGGCGTTCGAGCTGGATTATGACAAGAACATGAGCGGCGAGGAGCTGGGCCAGATCGCGGCGCAGAAGTGCCGTGACATGATGGCCGAGATGGGCATCCCTTCGCTGGCGCAGATGGGCTTCTCCAGAGACCGCATGCCGCAGGTCGCGACCGAGACCAGAGACAGCCACCTGTCCGACTTCTGCCCGGTGCAGCCTGTGACGACCGAGCTGGCGGAGGACTTCTGTTACAAGGTGTACGATAACTATAAGGGATCCGATCACCCGTGGCTGGATCGCTGCACGCACGCGCACGACTGATTGTTCAGAGCGGAACATTCCTGATAGCCTCGCTCCTAGTCATTGCCATCACCCCCGTTGATCGCATC
>CAYLPO010000002.1:0-18936 GCA_964385575.1 uncultured Lachnospiraceae bacterium
CGAGCGGAAGCTGCAGAGACTGTTCCGCCGCGAGGAGGTTAGCCGGCTGATCCGGAAGTGTAATGACTTCGGCGCCGGCGGCGTCTCCGTCGCGATCGGCGAGCTGGCGGATGGCCTGGACATTGACCTGGATAAGGTCCCGAAGAAGTACGCGGGCCTGGACGGCACCGAGATCGCGATCTCGGAGTCGCAGGAGCGCATGGCGGTCGTCGTGGCTGAGACGGATCTGGAGCAGTTCCTGGCCTATGCGGCGGAGGAGAACCTGGAGGCGACGCCCGTGGCAGTCGTGACCGAGTCGCCCAGACTGGTCATGCACTGGCGCGGCAAGACCATCGTGGATCTGTCCCGCGCGTTTCTGGATACGAACGGCGCGCGCCAGGAAGCCGATGTCCGCGTGATCAGCCCGAAGAAGGCGGAGGATCCGTTCGCCTGCGGATGCAACTGCGATGAGAAAGCGGCCGCGGATGAAAAGCCGGATGCGAAGGAGATCGAGAAGCGCTGGCTGGAGACCGCCTCCGACCTGAACGTGTGCTCGCAGAAGGGCCTGGTCGAAATGTTCGACTCCTCCATCGGTGCCGGCACCGTGCTGATGCCTTACGGCGGAAAATATCAGATGACCGAGACGCAGGTCATGGTCGCAAAGGTCCCGACGCTGGGCGTGACGACCGACGCGGTGACCATGATGAGCTACGGCTTCGACCCGTATCTGTCGTCCTGGAGCCCTTATCACGCTGCGGCCTGGGCCGTGACCGATTCGGTCGCGAAGATCGTCGCGGGCGGCGGTGAGACGAAGAAGATCCACTTCACGTTCCAGGAGTACTTCGAGAAGCTGGGCAATGACCCTGAGCGCTGGGGCCTTCCTTTCGCGGCACTGCTGGGCGCAAACGAGGCGCAGCAGGCGTTCGAGCTGGCCTCCATCGGCGGCAAGGACAGTATGTCCGGCAGCTTCGAGGATCTGGATGTTCCGCCCACGCTCGTGTCCTTCGCGGTCGCGGTGGCGGACGGCAAGAACATCGTCTCCCCTGAGCTGAAGAAGGCGGGCGACCGTCTGGTGCTGCTCCCCGCGGCGCGCGACGAGAACGACATGCCCGATTTTGAGAACATTAAGAAGATGTATGACGCCCTCGAGAAGGATATCGCGGGCGGGCGTGTGGCCGCAGCCTACGTGCTGCAGCGCCACGGTCTGGCGGAAGCCCTGATGAAGATGGCGTTCGGAAACCGCATCGGCGTGAAGATCGACGGCGTCTCGGAAGAAGAACTGTTCGCTCCGGGCTGGGGCTCGATCGTGATCGAGGTGAAGGACGGCCAGACCGCCGTGTCCGAGGCATTCGGACGCCCGGTCGGCGAGACGATCGCGGAGCCGGTGTTTACGGTGTGCGGGGCCGACATTGCCCTGGCACAGACCGAGAATGCCTGGAACGCACCGCTTGAGAAGATCTTCCGGACCGACTCCGGCGCGGCGAAAGATGCGGTCGGTGCCGACACGCTCTGCGAGAGCGGGCAGGTCTATATCTGCCGTGAGAAGATCGCGAAGCCTACGGTGTTCATTCCGACGTTCCCCGGCACGAACTGCGAGTACGACTCTGCGCGTGCCTTCGAGGAGGCCGGCGCGAACGTGATCGTGAAGCTACTCCGTAACCGGAACGCGGAAGATATCCGCGAGTCCGTCGAGGAGTTCGAGAAGGCCATCGCGCAGTCTCAGATCATCATGTTCCCGGGCGGCTTCTCCGGCGGTGACGAGCCCGAGGGCAGCGCGAAATTCTTCGCAACTGCGTTCCGGAACGAGAAACTGAAAGAGGCAGTCCTGAAGCTGCTGAACGAGCGGGACGGTCTGGTGCTCGGCATCTGCAACGGCTTCCAGGCTCTGATCAAGCTTGGTTTGCTGCCGCACGGCGATATAAGACCGCAGGCGGCGGACAGCCCCACATTGACCTATAACACGATCGGCCGGCACATCTCGAAGATGGTCTACACGAAAATCGTCTCCGACAAGTCTCCCTGGCTGGCCGGAACAAAGCCCGGCGAGGTCTTCGTGACGCCGGTCTCCCACGGTGAGGGACGCCTCGTGGCGCCGCAGGAGTGGATCGACCAGCTGTTTGCGAACGGCCAGGTCGCGACGCGCTACGTCACGCCGGAAGGTGAGCCCACCATGGACGAGTACTGGAACCCGAACGGATCCTTCGCGGCCATCGAGGGCATCCTGAGTCCGGACGGCCGGGTCTTCGGCAAGATGGCTCACATTGAGCGCAAAGGCGCCCTGGTCGCTTCGAATATCATCGGCGAACAGGATATGAAGGTGTTTGAGTCCGGCGTGAAGTATTTCCGATAATTTTGAAAGCACCAGAAGACGCGGGGCCGTACCGTACGGCCCTGCGTTTTTCGAGGCACTTATGACGAAGGAGCGGATCAGAGAATTTGATTTCATACGGGCGCTGTGCGCTCTGGGGATCGCGGCATTTCATTTTTGCGGCTACGTATCCCCGGATTTGCCGCGCCCGTTTCTGGTCTATGCAAACGGAACCTTCGGGATCACGCTGTCGGCTGTCTTTTTCATCGTGTCCGGCGCGGCGCTCTATTATAATCATCCGGAGATCCGAACACGCGGCGAAGCCTGGACGTTCTGGAAACGCCGGGCTAAGTCCATCTATCCCATCTTCTGGATCGCATTTCTCTGGTTCTATTTTCAGTCAGCCCTGATCTCGCACTCCCTGTTCTATGCGGGGAGCCCTCTGAAACTCATATGGTCCTTTCTGGGCATCGACGGGTACCTGACTCTGTTTCCGGTACATGCATTTTCCATGAGCTATTATCAGGTGGGAGAGTGGTTCCTCGGGGCTATCATCATCATGTACTTCCTGTACCCGATCGTTCTGCAGGCGTTTTCCAGACGGCCGGTCCTGACATGGATCGTAAGTCTGGCACTCTACCTGATCAGCATCTGCACCGGGGCATTCCGCGGGTTCGCGCTGTTCTCGGGGTCTGCAAATCTGTTCGCATTCCTGTTTCTGACCATTACCGGGATGCTTCTGATGAAAGGGTACCGGTACTGGCGGCATCCGGCAGTATTTTTTGCGGCGCTCGCAGTGACTGTCATTCTGCTGGCAGTGCGCATGCCCGTGGAAAATGTCGGCTTTATGCATCTGCTCAGTATTACGTTATTCCTGGTGATGGCGGACGTCGGATATTATGTAATGAAACTGCGGCTTCCCGGGCGCTTCTTTGCGTGGCTGGGCAGCTTGTCAATGGCGATCTACCTGCTGCAGCATAAGGCGGTGCTGCGCATATTTGCACTTTATACACCGTGGTATGCTCATGAGGTCGTTCCGCTGATGCTCCTGACCTTGCTTCTGAGTGTCTTTGAGGCCTGGATTTTGACCTTGGTGACGAAGCGGATCAAGAGCTGGATCGGAGAGCAGATCGCTGCGCGCAAGGCGGCATTGTCCGTGAAAAATGAGTAACGGCGGGCGGGCTTGCCCGCATCCGTGAACATGGAGGACCAGACCATGAATGAAGTAAGAGCAACTTTCAAAAAATGGATCGACGAGTGCGACAACATCGTGTTTTTCGGCGGAGCCGGTGTCTCCACAGAGAGCGGCGTGCCGGATTTCCGCAGTGTCGACGGACTCTATAATCAGAAGTACGATTATCCGCCTGAAGAGATCTTAAGTCACACGTTCTTCATGCGGAACCCGGAGGCGTTCTATAAATTCTACCGCGATAAGCTCATCATCAAGGGTGTCCAGCCGAACGCCTGCCACCGCGGCCTGGCGAAGCTTGAACAGATGGGAAAGCTGAAAGCGGTCGTGACGCAGAATGTTGACGGTCTGCACCAGATGGCGGGCTCGGTCAATGTCCTGGAGCTTCACGGAGCGGGCAGCCGGAATTACTGCATGGACTGCGGACGGTTTTTCACCATGGATGAGTGGCTGGACTTTCCGGAGGTGTCCGGGGATCCCGCGGCTGCGGACGGCGCCTGCGGCAAACGCGAGGGCTATAATCGGAACGGGGTGCCGCATTGCCCGTGCGGCGGCATTATCAAGCCCGACATCGTGCTGTACGAGGAGTCGCTGGATTATGACACCATGATGAAGTCGGTCGAGGCCATCCGCAATGCCCAGATGCTGATCATCGGCGGGGCGTCGCTGGCGGTGTATCCGGCCGCGGGCATGATCGACTATTTCCACGGGAAGCATCTGGTGGTCATCAATAAGACGCCGTCGTCACGCGACCGGCAGGCGGATCTGTGTATTGCGGAGCCCATCGGAGAGGTGTTTGCGGAGGTCGTGGGATAGACGGTTCACCGCAGCGCTTTTGAGTTGAAGCTTTATGATGTGGTATTGATTGGCCGGCCATAGCCGCGGAGAGAACATCGGAAGCCGACGCCGGCCACAGCGAGCATACCCGGCGCTGCGGAGCACTGTTTGAGCGTGCGGCAAACTCTACGATCATTATTTAATGCCGCACGCGAGTTTGCGGGAGCAGTGCCGAAATCGGGGGCGCAGCTGTGACAAGGAGGCGACAGTTCGCATCTGCGGCTATGCCGGCTATTGTAGCCGCTATCAATACGGCAGATAATCCACCCCTGCCTTCTGCGCCTGGATCATCTGATCCTTCCGGTCAATGTGATAGACCCGGTCGCCCTTGCGGAAATTCGCTCCGGTCTGCTTAAAGTGGAACGGTACGCCCTGACGGACGCACTGCTCCATGGAAAAGAGGATCCACGCGAAATCGCATTCGCGGGCGTCGTCGCCGGACTCGCCGCCGCAGACCACGGACTCGATCTTGCCGGTGGCCAGCGCGGTCTCGATGTCGATGCGCCCCAGCATGGGTTCATGGATCACGCTGCGGTGCCGGATCGGGAGGTCAAGGAGGATGGGCAGGCGGTCATTGGCCGCGGTCTGGTCTTCGCAGGTGCAGCAGATGTGGACGTGGTCCCAGCCATTGCCCCAGTCGTCGGGCAGCCCCACGCGGAAACGGTGAATCCGCTTCGTGATGATCGTGAATTCGAGGTCGTCCCGCAGGCGGATGATATCCCAGATCTCCGGGCGCCAGGCATCAGCCTCCTCAATAAAAAAGTCGGAGGTCATGCAGCAGTAGACAGTGCCGTCGCTTGCCTGCACTTTCCAGTTTCCGCGCCGGTCTTTCTTCAGGGGAAGATCGAACTGCTTCGTCTTCTTTACGATGCTCGAATCCTTTCCGAATTCGGCGTCGCGGCGGTAGACGTAGCAGTTTTTGCAGCCGGGTGAGAATTTGTGGCAGCCGTGCCAGGGGTTCCAGATCGTCATAGGATCATTGTAGCAGGGGGAGCCTGCAGATGCTATGATGATCTTGCATTTATGAAAAAGGAGATCATCATGCGTTTCCTGATTCAACGTGTTTCCGAAGCCTCCGTCACCATCGACGGCAGCACCGCCGGACAGATCGGCCGGGGCTTCCTGGTCCTGATCGGGGCCTGTGAAGGCGACGACGAGGCAGTCTGTGATAAACTCGTAAAAAAGCTCCTCGGCCTGCGTATCTTCCAGGACGAGAACGGAAAGACGAACCTGTCGCTGGATGCGGTCGGCGGCAGCCTGCTGCTGGTCTCGCAGTTCACGCTTTACGCGGACTGCCGGAAGGGAAACCGTCCCAGCTTCCTTCGCTCCGGTTCCCCGCAGCGCGCGGAGGAGCTGTATGACTACATTGTCCAAAAGTGCCGCGAGAGCGGGGTCCCGGTGGAGACCGGCGAGTTCGGCGCGGACATGAAGGTCGCGCTGGTCAATGACGGCCCCTTCACCATCTGGCTCGACTCGGCAGAGCTCTGACCCGGGCCTGTTTTCCGGAGGTAACAGCATGTTTTATCTGACCCCGTATCTGTTCGCGCTGGCAATGCCCATGATCATTCAGATCCTGGCCGCGGTGATTCCTGCCGTCTTTCTGGTCGTCTGGATCTGGAAGAAAGATACTGTCGAGAAAGAATCGCCAGGCCTCATCATTTCCCTGCTCATCTGCGGTGTCATCTCCACGTTCTGCGCGGTGGTCACCGAATTGATCGGCGGCCTGATCCTGGGTCCGCTCCAGAAGACCGGCCTGCTGTATGCAGTCCTGATGAATTTTCTGGTCGTGGGCCTGTCCGAGGAAGGGTTCAAATACCTGTTTCTGAAGGTGCGCACCTGGAAAAATCCGGAGTTCAACTATCGCTTTGACGCCATCGTCTATGCGGTCTGCGTCAGCCTGGGCTTCGCGCTGTTCGAGAATATTCAGTACGTGATGCAGTACGGCCTGGGCACGGCTGCGATCCGTGCGGTCACGGCGGTTCCCGGACACGCCTGCTTCGCCGTTTTTATGGGCATCTGGTACGGACAGGCGAAGATGTGCGAGGCGCGCGGCGACCGGTCCGGCGCGCGGCTGAACCGGATCCTCGCGGTGGTCATTCCCGTGCTGGCACACGGCGCCTATGACCTGTTTGCTTCGTTCGGCGACGCTATGACCGTGGTCTTTGTGGTCTTCATTATCCTGGTGTTCCTGCTGGCGTTCCGCGCAGTGAAAAAGAGCTCTTTAACGGATGCGCCGATCCCCGGGCAGTCCGGTCCGGGCGGATATCCCGGAGGCGGTCCCGGCATGTACGGCGGCTCCGGCGGCTGGGGCGGTCCCTCGCGCTAAGGAGGTCTCTCCGTGAAGATGCCCGCGCCGCTGAAAAAGATTCCGAATAAGAGACTGTATCTCCGCGCAGCATTCTTTCCGCTGTACTTCGTGTGGGCGGAGCTGATCCTCCACCTGTTCATGGGAAAAGGCCTTTCGTGGGCGTTCCTCTACATTCCTTTTGCACTCTCCGCAGGGTGCCTGTTTACCCTGATCACACTGCCGTTTCCGGAGAAGGTGAACCGGGCGGTCATGATCATCCTGTCGCTCGCGCTGCCGTTCGCATACGGCGCCGAGATCGTCACGCACCGCATTCTGCAGTCCTATTATCTCGTATCCATGATCCGTACCGCCGCGGGCAATGACGTCTTCGGCGGCTACGGCGATGTGATCTGGTATCAGTTCAAGGCTTGTCTTCCGGTCATCATTCTGCTGTTTGTGCCGGCTGTGATCTTCATGGCCGGCGGAAAACGCCTGACCGCATGTACCCGCCCGCACCGCAAACGCGTATACGTGTATGCCGCGGCACTGACCGCGGGCTTTCATCTGCTGGGCTTCGGGATCCTTTCTCTGCCGGTCTACGGCACGGGAATGACCCCGCGGCAGCTCTACCGAAGCGACACGAACGTGGAAGACCAGGTCACACAGCTGGGGCTGATCACGTCCATCGGTCTGGATGAGCTGTATATGTTCGTTGATCCGCCCAACGACATGGGGAGTGATTTTTCCATGCTGGGTCAGATCCCGGCGGGCGGCGCGGCTGCGGACACCGGCACAGCGCCCGGCGCACCGGGGGAGGATGCCGCGGCGGAAGACTCCGAAGAAACAGTTGCGAACGCACCACAGCACCCTATGCCCCGGCCTCAGGTGATGGAAGCGGATCTGGAGGCATTGTCGGAGAGTCCGGATGCCGACGTCGCCTGGCTGGCGTCCTATTTCGCCTCGACCGCCCCGACGGAGACGAACGATTATACCGGGATGTTCGAGGGCTATAACGTCATAGAGCTTGTGCTGGAAGGGTTTACCGGCTACGGCATTGACGAGGAGCTCACCCCCACCCTCTGGCGGCTGACACATGAGGGCATCGTCTGCACGAATTACTACACCGCGCTGCACTATGGCAGCACGTCCGGCGGTGAATGCCAGACGCTTTTGGGGCTTTATCCGAAGAACGGTTCCCCGGTGACCATGCCTGCCACGGGAGAGCTGGGGACCAATGCGCGCATGACCCTGTCCCAGCAGCTGGGGCGTCTGGGGTACCGCGTCCTGGGATTTCATGATAATTACAACATGTACGGGCGCGAGGCTTCGCACCCGAACCTGGGGATGGAGTGGCGCTATTCGACCCACGGTCTGGAGGCGGAGACCTGGCCGGGCGACCCTTCGTCGCTGCAGTGGCCGCAGTTTGACAGCTACATGATCGCGCAGAGCACGCCTTATTATCTGAACACGGAGTCGCTTCCTGCAGAGCTTTCCGGCAGCGCGCTTCCGGGCAATGTCACGGGCCGCGCCGGTGCGGACGATCCGTTTTACGTCTATTACCTGAGCGTGAGCGGGCATATCACGGGAACGACCGGCTACGACTGGAACCGGGTGTCGGACGCGTATCGTGAGGATGTGCTGGAGAATGAGCGCTTCTCGGCCTGCAGCAGCGCAGCGCAGGCATATGAGGCCTGTGCAGTGGTCGAGGTCGACCGGGCTCTGGAACGGCTGCTGGCGGATCTGGAGGCGGCCGGAGAGCTGGACCGCACACTGATCGTGGCGACGGCGGACCATATTCCGTACGGGCAGGTGAGCATCGAGGAAGAGCTGGCCGGGCGTGATCTGGGCGGAGATCTGACCATGCTGGACGAGTCGCGGATCGATTTTGATGTGTACCGGAATTCGCTGATCCTGTGGGCGGATGGCATGGAACCGGTGGTGACGGACAAACCCTGCTGCCAGGTGGATATCCTTCCTACCGTCTCAAATCTGCTGGGCCTGGAATTTGACTCGCGGATGCTGGCAGGCCGGGATATCCTGTCGGATCAGGAAGGGCTTGTGATCTTCGCGTCGCGGTGCTGGCTGAGCGATCGCGGCTTTTATGATCGTTTTACCGGAGAGTTCACGCCGGCGGAACCGTCTGCAGGTGAGCCGGGAAACGAAATGTCCGAGGAGGAGACGGAAGAATATGTGAGCGCTGTGAACGCGCTCGTCGAATACCGCCTGAACAGCACCGAGCTGATCCTGCGGACAGACTTTTATGAACAGGCGTTCGGGAGCGCCGGGCGGGTGACCGGGCGTCTTACTGACGTCGTGCGGCAGCAGCCTTCGGAACCAGAAACATGATCAGTCCGAAAGCCAGCATGAAGATGGCGATAAACTGCGAAGTGGAGAGCGGACCGATGTGGCCGCGCTCCGCGTCCCCGCGGATGAACTCGACCAAGAAGCGGCCGATGCTGTAGCAGATGAAGTACAGTCCCAGTCCCTGACCGTGCGTGCGGTGCTTTCCTTTCGCGAGGAAGACGCACAGGAAGATGCAGTGCAAAAAGTCCAGCCCGCTCATGATCAGCTGTGTGGGTACCAGCGGAACGCCGGCGGGTGAGTGGCCGTTTTCCGGGAAGACCACACAGAAGCGGCTGTCACCGGCAATGCCGTAGCAGCAGCCCGCGAGGAAACAGCCGATCCGACCGAACGCCTGTCCCAACGCCACGGCAGGCATGGCCAGGTCCAGGTACGCCAGCGGATCCTGCTTTTTCGCGCGCAGGAACAGAATGCCGAAGACCAGGCCCACGATCAGGCCGCCGTAGATCACAAAGCCGTTCGCGGGATCCTTCAGGTAATAGAGCGGACGTGCGATAAAGTCCGGCAGGACCGTAAGCCAGAAGAGGACCTTCGCACCGATCACGCCGCTGATCAGGCAGACCAGCGTGAGGCTGACCGCCAGGTCCGGATCTTCCCCGTGGCGTTTGGCCAGCCGCCAGAGCAGCAGGCAGCCCATGATGAAACCGACCGCGATCATGACACCGTAGCCGTAGATATGAATATTTCCAATGCTGAACAAGATCTGGCGCATTTGAAAACTCCTTGTGGTAAGATATCTCTGATACTAACACAAACAGGCGCCCGTGTCCAAACAAGATGGAACGGGGCATCCGGCATGTGAAAGGATGACGGTTCATGCGTTTTCGGCCCTGCATCGATATCCATAACGGAAAAGTAAAGCAGATCGTGGGTTCCAGTCTGCGGGACGCCGGCGACACTGCGCGGGAGAATTTCGTCAGCGAGCGGTCTGCCGCGGAGTTCGCGCGGCTTTACCGGGAGCGAGGACTGAAAGGCGGCCACATCATTCTCCTGAACCGCGAAGGCAGCGAGTATTATGAGGCCACCCGAAAGCAGGCGTTCGATGCGCTCGGCGCATGGCCGGGCGGGATGCAGGTCGGAGGCGGTGTCCGCGCGGAGAATGCCGCGGCTTTTTTAGATGCCGGCGCGAGCCATGTCATCGTGACCTCGTATGTGTTTCGAGACGGGATCATTGACCGGGAGCGGCTGGAAATGCTGCGTGCGGCGGTCGGCCGGGAACATGTGGTGCTGGATCTGTCATGCCGGAAGACGGAACGCGGCTACGTGATCGTGACGGACCGCTGGCAGAACATGACAGATACGATTCTGAGCCCGGAGACTCTGGAAGATCTTTCGGGCTTCTGTGATGAGTTCCTGATCCATGCGGTGGATGTCGAGGGAAAGCAGGAGGGGATCGAGGAAGAACTCGTGACGATTCTCGCGCGGGCCGCATCCGTACCGGTCACGTATGCGGGCGGGATCCGCGGCCTGGATGATATCGACAGGATTCGTACCGTCGGAGACGGAAAGATCGACTTTACAGTGGGCAGCGCTTTGGACCTGTTCGGCGGGACGTTGGCTTTCGAGGAGGTGTGCTCGGCGGCACAGAAGTGACCTTTTCCGGCCTGCTGCGGACGCCGCGGCAGGAAAAATGTGGTGGGGGAAAACCCGCGAATTGTCACCAAAATCTTTATGAAAAAAGTCTAAAAATCATAAAAAACAGGTGTTTTCTTTCGCAAAACACCTGTTTGTTTTATATTTTTCCCAGATCATACGTTTATTTTCATCATACGATCATTTTCAGGAAAGGCGGAAGAATATCAAATGCCCCCCGAAATCAAAGTCACGAAAGAGCGGATCGTGGAAACGGCTTACCGCATGAGCCGGGAAAAAGGTTTTGATCAGGTCACGGCGCGAAAGCTGGCGGCCGAACTGGGATGCTCCACGCAGCCCATATTCCGCTCCTATAAAAACATGGACATGCTGAAGTCCGACATCAATGAGATGGCGAACAAGACCTTCGGCGATATCCTGAGCAGCAGTTTCTCTTCCGGGAACCCGCTCTTCTCCATGGCCATGAACTACGTAGAGTTCGCGCGGACGGAGAAAAATCTCTTTAAGATGATGTTCATGGAAGAGAGCTCAGAGGGGAACACGTTTACCGACCTGTTCGAAAGCGAAGAACTGGATGAGATCCTGATGCACATGAAGGATCTCGAGGAGTTCTCCTTGGTGGAGCGCCGCCTGCTGTTCATGCAGACCTGGATCTTCGCACACGGCATGGCCTCGATGGTCGTGACCGGGGATCTGAAGCTCGACGATAAGGATCTCCGCGACCTGATGCATGCCACGGTGGAGCAGCTGATGCGCTGACGCCGGCTCCTTTCCGCCGCAGAACGCGGCTTTTGAAAACGCTCCTTATCATCCGATCACGGTCAATGCAGGATCCTCTACCTCCGGGATCTTCGGACGAAACGCCGCACGGATGCCCCGCCTTTCACGCAAGGTGAGCGGGAAATGTAAATGCTTGTGGGAATTGTGAAGCCAAGGGCCCGCCTCCGGAATGGAGGCGGGTTTCTTGCGTGTATACACGGCCCCGGTGTTTTTGTGTTATCATAAATATGAATTTGTTCAACGATGCCGCCGGAGGAACCTGCATGCCTGTCACGAACCGGGAAGTAAAAAGAGCGACCGCGGGCTTTCTGTTGATCCTGCTGGCGACGGAATTGACTTATGTTGCCTTTTGGAGAGTTCCTCGGTTCCGCGGATTGACGGCGTTCCTGTACTGTGGTCTGATCCTGTACTGGGGTGTTTCTGTCAGTCATCGCATCCTTCACCGCCGCATCCGCAGATATCTGGTCTCAGCGGCCGGCCTCATGCTGCTGCTGTTTATTTTCCGCATTTTCCGATATGAGCTCATCAGCGGACACCCGATCCTGGATCCGCTGGCCTGGTGGGGGTATTACATCAGCTTTACCGGTGTGCCGCTGCTGCTGTTTATGGCGGTACAGGGTCTGGGCGTGCCGGAATATGAACGCCCGGAACGGCGCTTTCGGTTCTTGTGGTGGATCTGGCTGGCACTTTGTGCACTTTTTATGACCAATTCCCTGCACGGCCTTCTGATCCGTGTCGCGATCACCGAATCCGGTGAGCGCACCTCGTATGGACCGTTGTTTGTGATCCAGCTGGTCTGGGCGGCAGTTCTGGAATTGTCTGCATTTCTGGTTATGATGCGCAAATGCCGCAGAAGCGCTTCCAGACGTCTGGCACTCGTTCCGCTGATCTTTGCGGCGGCAGGCGTCTTTTTACTGATCTGGTATTTTTTTTCCGGCGGCTCTCCGGTTATCGCCGTCACCAGGCTTTATAAGCTTTATAATCTTCATGAAGCGTATTGCTTTCCCATTATCGTTCTCTGCGAATCCTGTATTCGGATCGGATTGCTGCCTTCCAATTCAGGCTATGAGGACGTGTTCCGGCTCGCGCATCTGAATGCGGCAGTGACAGACCGATCAGGGCGGCTCGTGATGAGTTCGGAAGATCATGGGACGGCGGTTGCCTTGGAACATCAGCGCATTATGGAGCAGGAGATTCCGGGCGGCCGGATCACCTGGACAGTGGACCTGAGCAATGTCGATCGGCTCCGCCTGGAACTGGAAGAGCTGGCCGGTCAGGCAGATGAGGAAAATCTCCTGGCGGAAGAGGAGCTGCGGATCAATGAAGAGATCGCGCGCTACGAAGCCCGAAACCTGCTGTATGACCGGATCTCTGCGGTCGTCCGTCCACAGGTCGAAGTCATTGAACAGGGGCTGCAGATCGTCGTGCAGCCCGGAACCCCGACTGACAACGCCTCTGACGGGGCAAAGTTTTCCGATGCCGCGCTTCGCAGCTTCCTGCTGGAGAACACCGTGCGTGCGGCCTATATTAAACGGCGGGCGAACCTGGCGCTTCTGGCGGATGCTTCTTCCGGCATGGATGCCGCCGAGCTTTTCTTTGCTCTGCGGGAATCGTTCGAATATTTGAACCTGTCCGGGATCACCTGCGCAGTCAACGCATCAGGAAGCGGACAGATCCCGTCTTCTTTGGCGATCCTGTGCTATGAACTCTTCGGGACGATGCTGGAACGCTCAGCGGCAAGCATGCATGCGTGTTATGCCGAGGTCGAGATCTCGGAGGGTGTCTTTTCCCTGCTGCTTGAAACAGACGGAGAGAGTGTGCTGAGCGAAGAAGATCTCCGGCGGGATGCGTTCAGACAGGAAGGCGCGACCGTGTCTCGACGCTGCGAGGATGAGACCGTCTATCTGACCGTCCGACGGGAAGGAGGTGTGTCATGACGCTGGAACTCCTTCCGCAGACTGCCCACATCCTTCTGTCCGTTTGGGCCATGTTTATGCTGATGCTGGCCATCTATGAGGTGGTCTATTGCGTTCTGATGCGCTTGCCGGTCTGGCACAGTGTGGTGAACGGGGCAGCCGCGGTCATACTCTATATTCTGTTTCGCGTGTTCCTGCCTCTGATAGACGCATGGGAGGCTGAACATCTTTCGGGGTTGCGAGTCGGTCCCTTCCTTCTGCCGCTCTGCATCCTGACGGTCTATCTCCTGTCTTATTTTTGGACGCTTCGATTTCTGGCCCGCAGACGGATCTCAGCGGATTCAGTGCGTGAAGCGTTCGATACCCTTCCCACGGGGTTGTGTTATTATTGGCCGGACGGCATGACCATGCTAGTCAATTCCGTGATGGAGGGCATCAGCATTTCCCTGACCGGACAGACGATCATGGACGCGAACCGTTTCCGGGAGGAGTTGGAGAAACATGCCTTTGAAGATGTGGAGGGCAGACTGTTCGTGCGGACAAAAGTCGGACGGGTGTTCAGCTTTTCGGAAAATGATATCCTGCTTGATGGGTATCCGCTGCGGGAACTGATCGCCGCGGATGTCACCGAGGAGTATCGGATCGTAACAGAATTGCGCGAACGGCGAAAGAAGGCAGAGGCACTCGGTCTGCGCCTGAAAATGCTCTCGGGAAACATTAAGGTCATGACCATGGAGAAGGAGGCACTTCAGGCCAAGGTTCGAATCCATGATGAGCTCGGGAGACTGCTGCTGATTTCCAAACGGTATCTGCTGGATCCGGCGTCAGTGAATCCGGAAGAACTGGTCCGGCTGTGGGAGCTGAACATGCGTCTGTTGAAGGACCGTGAATATACGGGAGGCGCGGTGGGAGACCGCACCGGAAGAGAACGCGCGGCTGCACTGGGAGTGAGCGTGGAGATCGAAGGCGAGATGCCGCAGGAAGCGGCTCTGGTTCCGGTTCTGGATGAAGCGATCTCGGTTCATGCCATGAACCTGCTGCGCCATGCGAAGGGGAGCCGGATGAAGATCGAATCCCGGAGAGATGAGGGACAGTATGTGCTGAGCTTTACCAATGACGGGCTTCCTCCGCCGCAGGAAGTGCGGGAGACCGGGTCGTTAGCGGACCTGCGAAGACAGGTCGAGGAGGCCGGCGGAACGATGCGGATCGAGAGCAGCCCGGCATTCCGGCTGATCCTGGAATTGCCGGAGCAGGAAGGAGCGGAGCAAGATGGTATTTAAAGTGGTGATCGTGGATGATTTCCGAATGATCCGGACCGTGTTCGAGAATGCGATGACGGCATCGGAACAGTTTGAGATCGTGGGGTCATTCCCCGCTGCAGAGGATGCGGTGGAGTTTTTGCGCGAGCATTCCGCGGACCTGGTAATCATGGATATCGTGATGCAGCGGGGCATGAACGGTTTGGAGGCGGCTGCCGCCATCAAGGCATCGGCACCGCAGACCAAAATCATTCTGGTGACCTCCATGCCTGAAGTTTCTTATCTGCGAAAGGCTCGTGCGATCGGTGTGGAAAGCTTCTGGTATAAAGAGATTCAGGACCAGCCCATTCTGGAACTGTGCGAGCGGACCATGGCCGGCGAGTCGATCTACCCGGACAGCACGCCGACCGTGAAGATCGGACAGGCGGAGAGTACGGATCTGACAGATCGTGAACTGGAAGTGCTGCGCGAACTGGTCGGCGGCAGTTCCAACCGTGAAATTGCGGAGACGCTCGGGATTACAGAGCGCACGGTAAAGATGCATGTGAATAATATGCTCACGAAGACCGGATTCCGCAGCCGCCTGGAGCTGGCAATCCGAGCCAGGGAGGGCGGCATCGTCATTCATGATTAAGTTTAAGCAATAGTTAATGCGATTCATTAATTTCAACCTGTACTTTTGGACATTCACATTACGAGGAAACTGCGATACAATAACGCGGAATATAAATTGCTGAACGTTTTTTCGTTTTGCGCAGAAAACTAATTTGTTGAAGGAGGGTTTTATATGAAGAAAAAGTTTGGGGCTGTGATCGCGGCCATCGCGCTCTGCCTGGCCATGGTCGCTTCTCTGGCGGCGTGCGGAGGCGGATCCTCAGCGACGACTCTGGAGCTGACGAACGGTCTGGCATATGACTTTGATCATGTGTTCATCGCACCGCATTCGGACAGTGAGTGGGGTGATGACCTGCTGGGCGAGAACGAGAACATCGCTTCCGGCGACAGCCATACGTTTACGCTGGGATCTGCCAGCAATGACAAGTGGGATATCTGCTGTGTGGATACCGACGGAGATTACTGGTATTTCTACGATGTGACCATTAAGGGTGAGAACGCGGCGACCGTCAGCAGCGGTCCCGTGCTGACCTTCACGAACGGATCGACCGTGGACGGCACGTTCGAGTTCGGTTCGCTGAGCTCTGTGGGCAACCTTCTGGGCGGTCTGGGCGACAGCCTGGAGAGCCTGGGCAGCGAGATTGAGAGCGGCGTCGATGCAGCTCTGGGCGGCGAGACGCAGGCGCCTACCGCTGCTCCCGCAGGGGATGTGTTTGTGGCGAATTACAACCTGACGAACACCGGTACTTCCGCACTGTGGTGGTACTACAGCTCGGATACCGATTCTTCGCAGTGGGGCAATGACAGACTGAGCGGCAGAGTCATTCACACGGATGAGGATGTGGACGTTACGGTCGAGTCGACCAGCGACAACACGCTGTATGACATCAGACTTCGCTTCGAGGAAGAGCCTTATTACATCGCGCAGGCGGTCGATTTCGCGAATGTCGCGGCTGTGACCGTGAACAGCGAGACGCTGACGCTGGATCTGTTTGATGCGTCCGGAGCGAGCATCGGTTCGGTGCAGCTGGTGGCGGAGAGCTGAGAAAACGGAGTGCACGGTTAGCGTGTGTTTCGGAAAATGTATGGATGAAGGAGCTGCCCGATGGGCAGCTCCTTTTTCGTGCGGATAGTATGCCCGGAAAGCCGGATCATTCATTAGTTCGTGCTTGCAGGCAATGTATCTTCCCGGAAAGCGGTTCGCTGCTTCCTGAGCGTCTATATCTCCACACTTGTAAAAGAACAGGCACCACTCAGAGAGCGTGAGAAATCTCTGATGGATTTCTCACGCTCCTTCGTTCGAAATCTTGATGAGGAAATCAAGATTTCGACCTGTTCTTTTCCGTGTGTGTCGACATGTCGCTCATGGTCGCAGCTCAAGCTTTCGGAAAGATACATTGCCAGCAAAAAGCGGATGAATGATTGATCACCGCTCTCGGATCTGCGTACCCGGCGCGGGACTTGAGCCGCGACCATGAGCGGCATGCTGCCGTGCGAAAGATAATCGTGGACGATCAGCTCATCCGCTCCGCCTTCATCGCCTTCCACGCCGCCCGCACATGCCCGGCCAAATACAGAGAACCGTAACTCACCACGGCGCCGTCCTCGCCGGCCTCGTCCAGCGCGAACTTCAGCGCCCGGTGCAATACTTCGGTGTCTTCGGCGCTCTCATCATGCTCGCCGTAGACCGGGGAGAGATTTCCGGAAGCGCCGGCGGCCTTTTCCGCGTCGGACGGACGGCTGAACACGGTCGCCTTCGCGCCCTGCGAGCGCAGGTACTCTGCCAGATCCTCGGCGGGAAGCGCCCGGCCCGAGAACGGGGTCAGGCAGACAAATTCTTTTGCGTAAGGGAGGATCGGAGCGATCATATCCTGATAATCCTTGTCCGCCAGAACGCCGATCAGAACGACGGCCTTCGGCAGGACATTGTCCGTGCGGTCCTCATCGGGCAGCAGGGTCTTCAGGCTGTCTGCCAGGATCTCCGCGCACTGCGGATTATGACCGCCGTCCAGGATGAAGAGCGGATGATCGTTCAGGATCTCGAACCGCGCGACCCAGCTGACCTTCGCCAGACCCTGGCTGACGGCGTCCTCGGAAATGTGCCATCCGCGCTCACGCAGCGCGTCCACGACTTCCAGGGCCACGCCGGCGTTTCTGGCCTGGTGAGGGCCGAGCAGCGCCAGCTCATATTCTTTTCCGTTCCGGCGGATGCGCTGTCCGTTCAGACCGGTCTCCAGAACTTCGACGGCGTCGTGATCCGTAATGACCAGCGGAACCCCGAGACGCTCGCAGGTCGCCGAGACGACGTCCGTAACTTCCGCGTCGTTGCCATAGCAGACACAGCTGCAGCCGGTCTTGATGATGCCGGCTTTCGCCGAGGCGATCTCGCCCAGCGTATTGCCCAGATACTCGGTGTGCTCCAGACCGATGTTCGTGATCACCGCGACTTCCGGCGCGTCGATCGCGTTCGTGCTGTCGAGCTCACCGCCCATGCCGACCTCCAGCACCACGATGTCGCAGTGCTCCTCCAGGAAATACTGGATGCCCACAGCGGTCACAAGCTCAAACTGGCTCGGGTGATCTTCCATGCGGTCCGCGATCACGCGCACCTTTTCGGTTACTTCCGCGAGGCGGTCGTTCGGGATATTGATCCCGTTCACGCGCATGCGCTCGTTGAAATCCTCGATATAAGGGGAGGTGTACAGACCCACGCGGTAGCCGGCCTCACGCAGAATGCGGTCAAGCATGGCGCAGGTGCTGCCCTTGCCGTTCGAGCCCGCGACGTGGATGAACTTCAGCTGCTTCTGAGGGTTCCCCAGACCTGCCAGCAGTTCGCGCGTGCGGTCCAGCCCCAGCTTCGTGGTGCTCCAGGTGAACGCCTCAATGTACTGGATGGCTTCCTGCCCGGTCATGTGGTGCATTTCGGGGGCGGCTGCAGTGTCAACGGCTCCATTCGAAGCATAGAACCCGGTAGGATTCACTGCGCACGATGCGCCGGAGGCGGCTCCCGGCATGATGAAGGGAGCTTCGCCAGGTGCTGCCGTGACGGAAGCCGCAGCAGTGCCAGCGGCATTTCCCGCAAACATGGCTTCCCCGAACACGCTCGCGCGGATCTTCGGGATGGATGTCTTCAGCAGCCCATTCATGATCAGGATGACCACAAACTGCACCGGCAGCAGGATCGCGCACTGGATGATGCGCGTCGCAAGCAGCGGTATGAAGCCCGAGCCGTACAGGACCGAGATCCAGACGGAATTCAGTAAAAGGCTCAGGATCAGGTTATTGATCAGCACGGGGAAGAGCGTGCGCAGCACGGAACGCTTCTTATAAAGGAAGAGTCCCAGGATCATGCCGACCAGGAATTGTGTAAATGTGAAACCCGGGAAATACGGACCGATCGGGAAGAGGATCGCCCCGAGGAAATCACCGAGCGCGCCCACGACGCCGCCCCAGAGCGGGCCGAAGAGGATGGCCGCCAGGGCGATCGGGATGAACGAGAAGCCGATCTTCAGGTTCCAGGCGCTCACCGACAGGAAGCGGTTCAGCACGTCCTCGGCGGCGACGAGCACGCCGATGTAGATGATCAGTTTCGTGGTGATCTTCCGGGGAACGAAGCGCTGCTCCGCGGCGGGAGCGGCAGAAACGGGGGTGTTATTCATACAAAAAGACCTCCTTTTCGGGCAGTGCCACCAAAGGAGATCGTTTTCAATCGCGTTCCTTTATGTGGCAGCGGAAGCGGGAGCGCAACGCGGAATGTACACTGCTATGCCTTCGTCCGCAGGCAACTTCCCATCCTGCGGCACTTAACGCGC
>CAYLPO010000002.1:18958-21418 GCA_964385575.1 uncultured Lachnospiraceae bacterium
TGTGCATATTCATTTCAATAGGAATTTTGTGGGTTTTTGCAACTTTTTTCGGTCAATGCTGCGGCTTTTGTCCGCACCCGGACGGAAATTCCTTCACGAAGTTTACTTTCTGCGCTTCCTCAAGGGTGGTCCCGGTCTTCGACCAGTCGATGGTCTTTTCGAGCCAGGCATAATCGCTGATGCGGATGGAGCAGAGCAGCCCCTCCTCGCCGCGCTCATAAGCCGCGATGCCCGAAAGCGCAATGCGGTCGTATTCGTCCCGGCCCTTTTCCGTCACGATATGGACCCACTCGATGATGCCGGTCACGCCGTCGTCAATGATGGTCTCATAGCGCATGCCCACCCCGCTCGGGATGTACTCGTGCATGCGCGTGTAGGCCTCGAGCATGTGCGCCTGGGCCGCGGCGATGCGCGCCTCGGTCATGGGCCCTCCGGCTGCTTCGTACTCTTCTTCGGTCACAGGCGTGTAGCCGCCGAACAGGCAGTCCGGCTGGCAGCAGGCCAGCACACGTTCGACGTCGGTGCCGGGCATGTGGTGCAGCGCCTCATAATACTCGCGGACTGCGCCTGTCAGAAGCCCGGGGTCGCCCATCTCCAGATGCGCGGGCGTAAACATGGGCTTGCGGTAAGCCTGAAGATCCGGCACGTAAGAGCAGTGGCAGTAGACGCGGACTTCTTCGAGCAGCGTCTTTGTGCGCAGGTCGCCGACCACGAACATCGGGACCATCTCGATCATGCCGTTCACGACAAAGTGAATCTCGAGCTCAGTCACGGAGCGGCCGCCGGAGCGGGTCTGGATGACCGGGACGACCTCGGCGGAGTCCGCGTGGAAACGCACGAGGAAGCCGCGGACGAATTCACGGATGCCGTCGATCCCCTCGAAGCGCCCATAGGGCATGTCGACTGCGGGAGGCTCGTCGAAGAACATCTTCTTTTCGCGGAAGAGCGCCGCGGCGCCCTCCTCGTCGCCGGCTGCGGCGCAGCGCATGAGCTTCAGTTCGGCATAGCTTTCGTCGATGGGATGCTGCGGACCCGCGAAGTTTTTCGCGAGTACGGAGTATTTGCGGATCTGCATGGGAGCTCCTTTCAAAATATGTTATAATTCACACACGGCCTTTCTTTGAAGATCAGACCGTTCCGATCGTTTCTTCATAAACTGTAACACAGATCATTTCGAAAAGGATAAAGATATGCCGAAAGTACTCATCAACCCAGCCAAATATGTCCAGGGCCCCAGCGAGCTCGCGAAACTGGGCAGCTACGTGACAGATTACGGTTCGCACGCGCTCGTGCTGATTACGCCAGGCGGCGAGAAGCGCTTTGGGGCGATGATTGCGGAGAGCTTCGCGGCGGCCGGGGCAGCTGCCTGCGAGGGCAATGCTGCGGCAGATAAGCCGTGCGAGGCTTCGGCCCCCATTTACACCCTCCTTCATCACCAGGGAAACTGCACTGTCCGCGCCATGGAGGCGGGCACGGAGAAAGCCCGCGCGCTGGGGTGCGACGTCATTGTGGGCATCGGCGGAGGCACGGTTCTGGATACTGCGAAGGCTGTTGCTTTTAATACGAAAAAACCGTTGATCATCTGCCCGACCGCAGCCTCGACCGACGCGCCCTGCACCGGTTTGGTGGTCGTCTACTCCGAGGAGGATACGGTTGCGGATTTTATCCAGGGGCGGAACCCGGACCTGGTACTGATGGACACGGAAGTTCTCGCGAAGGCGCCGGTGCGCCTGACGATGTCGGGTATCGGAGACGCGCTGTCCACGTACTTTGAGTGCCGGCAGGCGGCATTGACCGAGTCCACGAACACGGCGGGAGGGAAGCCCACACTGACCGCGCAGGCCATAGCGAAGCTGTGCTATGAGACGCTGCTCGCGGAAGGACCGAAAGCGAAACTGGCGCTGGAGGCCGGCGTCGTGACGCCCGCGGTCGAAAAGATCATCGAGGCGAACTCCTACATGTCCGGGATCGGCTTTGAGAGCGGCGGACTGGCGGCGTGCCATGCCATTCATGACGCGCTGACGACGCTGCCTGGGACGCATGGACTGTATCACGGCGAGAAGGTCGCGTTCGGCGTCGTCACGCAGCTGATGATGGAGGATGCCTCCGAGGAGGAGCTCGAGGAGATCTATCTGTTCCTGATGGAGATCGGCCTGCCGGTCACGTTCGAAGAGCTGGGCATCGCGGACGTCACGGAGGAGGAGCTCATGGGCGCGGCGCGCGAGGCCTGCCCGGAGGGCGGAAACATCCATCACATGCCGTTCGAGGTCACGCCCCAGCGCGTGTTCGCGGCCATGAAGGCGGCGGATGCGTACGGGCGGATGATGTGGGAAATGGCGGATGACGAATGAACATGTGACAAAGAGAACCGTGTCCGGTGACACCCCCGGCGATGTTCCGCACGGTGACCAGACCCGCACCTCCATCTGCATCGACCTGAAGTCGTTCTACGCCTCGGTC
>CAYLPO010000003.1:0-14031 GCA_964385575.1 uncultured Lachnospiraceae bacterium
GAACATCCGATCAGAACGAATTTGACCTGATCGCGCAGGCGCTCATAGAACGGATCTTTCTCTGAACCGTTTTCCAAATACATATGATCCAGGCGTTTGAGCGCATGCATGTCACAGCTGCGCAGGAAGATCAATACCGGCTTCTCGTCGATGTCCGCCTCTTTCACCTCATTTTCCGTAAAGAAGAAAAGTGTCTGTGACAGCGGTGTCAGAAACTCTTTAAACGCGTAGTCTGACTTGGCCTCCAGTTCAATTTCTCCGGCGCTCTGAACGAAGTCGTAGCGCACGACGTCTACATCTGTGTAGCGTCCCTCTCCTTTCTTCCTCACCGGCGCGTAAAGCCGGTATGTCTGACCGAGTTCTTTTAAGACCCCGTCAAACACTTCTGGTTTTAACAAAAATCCCACTATTTGCCCTCCTGTTCTGAATCTCCAGACAATAGTATCAATTCACATAGTCAGTAATATTTGTATATTCCATCAATTCCAACTATATCATGAACGCATATCTCCTTCAAACTGCATTTGGCGGATGTGAAATCAAAACAAAGGAGAAAAGGTCCGTTTTTCAGGCCCTTGCGGGAAATGATCTCTAATGAACGCGGATTATCATCAGTGCGCTTGTGTAATCAGCGTAACAAACGCCTCCGTTGACCCGGAGCCCCGGAAATCGGGTGAGAATCGGCCCGTTAGAAGAATCGGCAAAATTTTAGATTCCAGCTAATATGTAGAAGGGGATTTTAGACGGATTTCGTCTTCTGAGATAGAAGAAGCGGGAACCGATTTTTTCGATCCCCGCCCTCCAAAATAGCGTTCCCGGCGGGAATCGAACCCACAGCAAGCGCTTAGGAGGCGCCCGTTTTATCCGTTAAACTACGGGAACTCATATATCCGGCGCGCTGCAGCCTGCACGGTCTTGCCGCGCGCCGAACGTTCTCGATTTTATCAATTCACCTTCCGGCTGTCAATGCAGCTACATCAGCCACCCGAACGGATCACCCGGCTCCGGGCCGTTGCCCGGCGGGATCAGACCGTCGTTCCCGGGACCGCCCGGCATGCCGCCGAGCAGACCGTCCAGCCCCGGCCACTGCCCCGCGCCCGGCATCTGATGCGGCATCTCCAGCTGCCCCTGCAGCCAGATATCGCCTTTGAAGCGCCGCCCGGGTTCGGGCACGCCGGCCAGGTCGGCATCATTGATGGCAATGTCGAAGGTGATGTCATTGCACTCGACCTTCAGCACATGCACGGTCTCATCGGTCCAGCGGTTCTTCACCTGTCTGGCCTCGGTGATGGTCCCGAGCACCGCGTAGTGGTCGCTCTCGACCCCGCAGGGCATGAATGATGTATCGATGATGGAGTAAACGTCCTCGGTCTGCACGCGCTCGGCGATCACCGCCGCCTCGTTATACTCGCCGATGGTCAGTGTCTCCATGGCCTCTTCATCACCGCGCTTTGCGGCCTCGATCAGCTCGATCTTCGCCTGCGCCACGGCCTTAGCGACCTCGACCTGCTCCTCGGTCTTATGCAGCGGCAGCATCACGCAGCCGTTCACAGACAACCCCGACAGCCGGATGCCGCCGGACTGGAAGGCGATTTCGGCATTGCCCGCGCGCTTCTCATACTGGATCCCGTTCTGCACGAAGAAGATCAGCATGAAACCGAGCTTCACATCCTCGAGAAAGCCCGAAAACCCGGCCTTCTCCGCGTGCCGCTCGACCTGACAGGGCACCATGGTGCTGGTCTGCCCGCCGCGCAGCCAAGGGTAGTAGAACTCGTGCCGAAAGCTGCCGTCTTCGCGCCAGCTCCCGCGCAGCGTCACGCCCAGGCCTTTCCCCAGGACGACGTCCAGCGCGACCTGCTCCTCGCCGTCAGGCGACGTGAAACGGGTCTCCGTGGTGAACTCGCGTGTGATCTTTTGGATAAGCCAGTCTTCGTCGCGGCGGTTTTTCAGCCCCGCGAACCCGACGGACCGGATAAATCTGTGCAAAATCTAAAAACCTTTCTGCATTGCCCGTGCCGACTGCGGCCCGGGCGTCGTGTCATTGCCCGATCAGTCTTTCGGGCGCATCTCCGTCATGCCGCCCATGTAAGGCCGCAGCGCCTCGGGGATCCGCACACTGCCGTCGGCCTGCAGGTTATTCTCCAAGAAGGCAATCAGCATACGGGGCGGCGCCACGCAGGTGTTGTTCAGCGTGTGTGCGAAATACTTCTCGCCGTTTTCGCCCTTCACACGGATGCCGAGCCGGCGCGCCTGCGCATCGCCCAGGTTCGAGCAGCTGCCAACCTCGAAGTACTTCTGCTGACGGGGCGACCACGCCTCGACGTCGCAGGACTTCACCTTCAGGTCCGCGAGATCGCCGGAGCAGCACTCGAGCTGGCGCACCGGAATGTCCAGCGTGCGGAAGAAGTCGACGGTGTTCTGCCACAGTCTGTCGTACCACATCATACTGTCCTCGGGCTTGCAGACCACGATCATCTCCTGCTTCTCGAACTGATGGATGCGGTAAACGCCGCGCTCCTCGATGCCGTGTGCGCCCTTCTCCTTGCGGAAACAAGGCGAATAGCTGGTCAGCGTGTAGGGAAGGTCCTTCTCGTCCAGCTGCTGGCCGATGAACTTGCCGATCATCGAGTGCTCGGAGGTACCGATCAGGTACAGATCCTCGCCCTCGATCTTATACATCATGGCGTCCATCTCCGCGAAGCTCATGACGCCGGTCACGACGTCGGAGCGGATCATGAACGGCGGTACGCAGTAGATGAAACCGCGGCCGATCATGAAGTCGCGCGCGTAGGAGAGGACCGCCGAGTGCAGGCGGGCAATGTCGCCCATCAGATAGTAGAAACCGTTTCCTGCGACCTTTCTCGCGCTGTCCAGGTCAATGCCGGCCAGCCGCTCCATGATCTCAGTGTGGTAAGGCACCTCGAAATCCGGGGTGACAGGCTCGCCGAAGCGCTGGATCTCCACATTCTCGCTGTCGTCCTTGCCGATGGGGACCGAAGGGTCGATCATCTGCGGGATGCGGTACATGATGTTCTTGATCTTCTCGCGCAGCTCGCTCTCCTTCGGCTCGAGCTCGGTCAGGCGCTCGTTCGCCGCGGCGACCTCGGCCTTCACGGCATTGGCCTCGTCGATCTTCTTCTGGCCCATCAGCGCGCCGATCTGCTTCGACAGCTTATTCTTCTTTGCGCGGAGCTCATCGGCCTCCTGCTGCGCGGCGCGGACTTCCGCGTCCAGGGCAATCACTTCATCCACCAGCGGGAGCTTCTCATCCTGGAATTTCTTCCGGATGTTCTCTTTTACGGCTTCGGGGTTCTCTCTTACGAATTTGATGTCCAGCATGATAGTTTCCTTTCCGCGGTCATACCGCGATGATCATTCGTTTTCGTTTCAACGGGCAATGCAGGCACCGGCCGAACCATGCGCCGGGCCGCGTCTTCTGCTTCGGTCAGTTCTGGATCAGCGCCGACTCCAGCGCGCGCACCTCCTCGCGGCTCAGCTCCATCTCGGGCTCGGCGTTGATCACGCGCTTGATGTACGGATAGCTGCCCTCCCGTGCATGAATGACGTTCAGAATGAAGCCGTCATTGCGCTCGTCCAGCAGCACCAGCACGAAACTCATAATGCCGCCCATCTCCGTGGAACTGTTGTATTTTACGATGGAGATCTTCCGGAAAGCTGCGCCCAGCTTGCGGTTCAGCTCATCCATTTTCGTGTTCAGGTTCTTCTGGTTCAGGTTCAGTTTGCGCATGTCGCGGGTCACGCGGGTCAGGCGGTCTTCCAGACTCATGCCGTTATGACCCTGCATGAACGTTTCATAGCGCAGCATCAGCTCATCGATCCGCTGCTTCTGCTTTCGATTTTGCAGGATCAGCAGGATCACAAGCACCAGCAGCACCACTCCGAAGATCAGAAAGATCAGTTTCAGATCAATATTAATTCCCAGGCCGGATAGGATCCGATCTAAGGTTCCTTGGCTCATATGATTCTCCTATAATGCTTAAAGCAATGTCAATGGTCTATGTTATGTAAATCTATCGTGTCTGAATTATTCCTCCCGCAGGCGCCGCAGCAGGGATCCGATGCGCTCAAGCTCATCCAGCGACGTGTAGTCGATCTCGATCCGACCCTTATCTGCGGAGCGACGACGAATACGCACTTTCGCTCCCATGCGATCAGCCAGATCTGTCTCCATCTTCTTATAGAAAATGGTCGTCTGATCATCTTCAGCGGACTTTTCTTCACGGACGGACTTCGGATCAATGATCTTCCGCAGCGCCTCTTCCGTCTTTGTGCAGAGTTTTTCCGTCACGCGAACGCTCAGGCGCTCCCGAACGACATACTCCGCAGCCTTTTCCTGGAGCTCTGCATTTTCGATGGAGAGCAGTGCGCGCGCATGTCCGCCCGAAAGCTGCCCTTCCTCGACCATCTTTCGAATCTTTTCAGGCAGGCGAAGCAAACGCAGCGCGTTCGTGACAGCCGCACGGCTTTTACTGACCTTTTCCGCGACAGTCTCATGCGTCATCCCGAAGTCATCGATCAGCTTCTGGTAGGCCAGCGCTTCCTCGACCGCGTTCAGATCTTCCCGCAGAAGATTTTCGATCAGGGCTACCTGGGCATTCTCTTCTTCGGAATAATCACGCACGACGACCGGGATCTCCTTCAGACCTGCCATGCGTGCAGCTCTCCAGCGGCGCTCGCCGGCAATGATCTCGTAGTAGGTTCCCTTGTCACGAACGATCAATGGTGTGATGACGCCGTGCTGGCGAATGGAGTCCGCAAGCTCTGCCAGAGCCGCCTCGTCAAAATATTTTCGTGGCTGTTCGCGGTTCGGCTCTACTTTGCCAATCTTTACAAAAAGTTCTGATTTTGTGTCAACTTGTTCACTTTTTTCTAGATTTTCCACATTATTTGTGGAAATGTGCGTTTTCGCGGACGAGTTTTCCACTTTTTTTGTCGTGGGGATCAGAGAGTCTAACCCCTTCCCCAGACCGCCTTTTCTGGCTGCCATGGCGTCTCCTTATCTGTTCTTCATCACTTCCCGGGCCAGCGCACGGTAACTCTCTGCGCCGGTAGAGCGGCTGTCATAGATATTGATCGGCAATCCATAACTGGGCGCTTCTGCCAGACGGACATTTCTGGGTATGATCGTTTCGTAAATCTTCTGTTCAATGTTCGCCTTTACATTTGCAACGACTTGTTCGGAAAGACGTGTGCGCGCATCGTACATGGTAAATACAATGCCTTCCATCTCCAGATCCGGGTTTAAACGGTCTCTGATCAGATCGATCGTATGCATAAGCTGGCTTAACCCCTCCAACGCATAGTACTCGCACTGGATGGGCACCAGAACCGTATCCGCAGCCGTCAGTGAATTCACCGTTAATAGGCTTAACGAGGGCGGGCAATCGATCAGTATAAAGTCGTACAGGTTTCGAATGCCTTCCAGGGCATTTCGAAGCCGGAACGTATTATCTTTTATGCTGATCAGTTCCACTTCTGCGCCTGAAAGGTTCACATTTGCGGGAAGAATGTCCAAATTCGGAAGCTGATCACGTATCATGGCCTCTTCCACACCGCAAAACCCGATCAGGACCTCATAGATACCCTTTTCTTCACGGTTTTTATCTACAGCCAGGCCGCTGCTGGTATTGCCTTGCGGATCCATGTCCACGACCAACACATGTTGACCTGCCTCTGCCAGGCTGGCTGAAAGGTTTATAGTCGTGGTTGTCTTCCCGACACCGCCTTTTTGGTTTGCTACAGCAATTACTCTGCTCATGCGTTCTCCTGATTTGTTTACAGTGAACGAGGTCTGACCGCTGAGCGATCAGACTTCGGGCTTTTAGTTTATCATATTGTTTGTATCTTTTCTATGTATGTTTCACGTGAAACACAGATAGCAAAAATCATATGAGATGGTTTCACGTGAAACATTATTTTGAAACCCTGCACGATGTTTCACGTGAAACATCACAAAGGACGTTTCTCAGGAACCCCGGCTCTTCTGGGATAACGAACATCACACTCTTGATCCCTGCGAATCATAACCAAACTGCGAGAATACTCCGTTCCCTCAATCTGTGGATAAATAATACCCGATACAGAACAGGAGAGTTCTTCCAGTGCATGCTGTGCATTTTCGATCTCCTGATCGATCTGTCCGCTTTTATAGGCCAGGAACTCCCCACCGATCTTTAAGAAAGGTGTGCAATATTCCAAAAGAAGGGGCAGTGCAGCAACAGCTCGCGAAACTACGATATCATAAGCCATACGATGTTCCGGATCGCGTGCCAAATCTTCCGCACGCGCATGAACCGCTGTAATTCCGTCCAATTCCAATGTCTGGATAACTTCTTCTAAAAAACCAACACGTTTCTTCAGAGTATCCATTAAAGTGACTTGAAGTTCCGGTAACAGGATCTTTAAGGGAATACCCGGAAAGCCTGCACCTGTACCGACATCGATCAAACGAAGGCCGGAAACACCGGACGGTATCACTTCAGCAGCAGCCATACTGTCCAGGAAATGCTTTTCCAGAACATCCATCCATTCCGTGATAGCCGTTAAATTGATCTTCTCATTCGTTTGAATGAGAAGATCATAATAGAGCAGGAATTGCTCCAGCTGACGGTCGGAGAGTGTAATGCCCATACCGGCTGCCCGAGATCTTAACTCCTCTGACCTTTGCAGGATTTCAGAACTCATTTTCCGATCCCTTTCAAATAAACCAATAAGACAGACACATCCGCCGGAGACACTCCTGCGATCCGCGAAGCCTGGCCAACCGTCGCCGGGCGGAACTTCTGGAGTTTCTGCGCAGCTTCCAGCCGAAGGCCGCCGATGGCACTGTAGTCCGTGTCTTCCGGAAGAACCTTTCGTTCGATCTTGCGAAATCCAGCGACCTGCTGCTCCTGGCGCGCGATATATCCCTCATATTTTATGGTTATGTTAACTTCTTCAGCTACATCCGTCGGTATTTCGCCTCTTTCGGGATCCAATACCGACACGGCCTCATAATCAACTTCCGGTCTGCGGATCAGATCCGCCAGCGTCGCGCCGCTGGCCAGCTCCGCCGTCCCGCGCTCCCTCAGAAAGGCCTGCACTTCCGCCGTCGGTCCCAGATGGACCTTCTGCACACGCGCGACTTCGCTGCGGATCAGCTCCCATTTCTTCAGGAACTTCTGATACCGCTCCTCCGAGATCAGACCGATCTCATGGCCGATGGGCGTCAGACGGCTGTCAGCATTGTCCTGCCGCAGCAAAAGGCGGTACTCCGCCCGTGACGTCATCATCCGATAGGGCTCGCGATTCTCTTTCGTCACCAGGTCATCGATCAGCACCCCGATATACGCGTCCGCGCGATCCAGCATCACCGGCTCCAGCCCCTGAACGCGCCGCGCGGCATTGATCCCTGCAATCAAACCCTGCGCCGCGGCCTCCTCATAACCCGAACTGCCGTTGAACTGCCCGGCACCGTAAAGTCCCGCAATCGCTTTAAACTCCAGCGATGCCCGCAGCTGCTGCGGATCCACGCAGTCATACTCGATGGCATAGGCATTCCGCACGATCCGGCAATGCTCCAGCCCCGGCACACTGTGGATCATATCGTGCTGCACCCGCTCGGGAAGCGAGCTGGAGAACCCGCTCAGATACTTCTCGTTCGTGTAAGCCCCTTCCGGCTCCACGAAGATCTGATGCCTCGGTTTCTCGGAAAAACGCACGACTTTATCCTCTATGGACGGGCAATACCGCGGCCCCGTCCCCTCGATCACACCCGTGTAAAGAGGAGAGGAGTCCAGGTTTTGGCGGATGATCTCGTGCGTGGTCTCATTCGTGTAGGTGAGCCAGCAGAGCTCCTGCTCTTTCTGCACCGTTGCCGGGTCCGTCTCAAACGAAAACGGCACCACAGGCACATCACCGTACTGCGGTTCCATCTTGGAATAATCGATGGTGCTGCCGTCAATGCGCGCCGGCGTCCCGGTCTTATACCGCAGCAGCCGGATGCCCTGCGAACGCAGCGAGCCGGAGAGGTGCGTGGCCGCCTGCAGGCCGTTCGGGCCGGTATGCGTGATCACATCGCCGTACAGACACCGCGCATTTAGGTACGTACCACTGGCCAGGATCACGCATTTCGCGGTCCAGACCGCGCGCGATGCCGTGACAACTCCTGTGACCCGGCGGGAGAACGAGGCATTGCCGGCAGAAACTTCCTCCGTCAGCAATTCACAGACCTCGCCCTGCACGATGCGGATGTTCGGTGTATTCTCCAAAGTCTGCCTCATGCGCCGTGAATAAGCCTGTTTGTCCGCCTGTGCCCGCAGCGAGTGCACCGCCGGACCCTTCGAGGCGTTCAGCATCTTCGACTGCAGGAACGTGGCATCGATGCAGCGTCCCATCTCGCCGCCCAACGCGTCGATCTCGCGCACCAGATGGCCCTTCGAGCTGCCGCCGATGCTGGGATTGCACGGCATCAGCGCAATGCTGTCCACGCTCACCGTGAAGATCACGGTGTCGCAGCCCAGACGCGCGCACGCCAAAGCAGCCTCGCATCCGGCGTGGCCCGCTCCGACGACGATCACATCACATGTTTCACGCAAAACATCTGCCATAATTCTTATCCGTTATGATCTTTCCGCCGAAATGGTTCGACGATCACTTTCCCATGCAAAAGTCCGCGAAGATCTTGTCGATCAGCTCATCCTCGACTTCCTCACCGATGATATAGCCCAGCTCGCGATACGCGTCCGCCAGATCGATGGTGTACATATCCTCCGGTACGCCGGCGCGGATGGACTCTGCGACCAGCCCCAGACTGGTGCGGGCGGCCGCAAGCGCAGTGCGCTGTCTGGCGTTGGCGACCCAGGCGTCCTCGCTGTCGTTCAGCTTTCCCGCGAAGAACATGTCCTCCACGCGCTCCTTCAGCTCTTTCAGCCCGGTTCCGTCCTTCGCGGAGAAGAGGATGGGCCCGCCTTCCGCAGCCCGGCCCCAGTTTTCGAGCCCGGCAGCATGTTCACGACCGCTGCCGTTTTCACTGCCGCCGAGTACCTCAGGTGTTTTCGCCAGGTCACATTTGTTCAGCAGGGCAATGACCCGCTTCCCCGAAAGTGACTCCTCCAACTCCCGGTCCTCCGGCCCGATGCCGGCAGCCGCATCCGCCACGAGCAGCACCAGGTCCGCCTCGTCGAGCGCCTTCCTGGCACGGTCCACCCCGATCTGTTCCACGGGATCCGCGGTGTCGCGGATGCCCGCCGTGTCGATCATGTTTAGGGAGAGTCCTCCCCAGACCATCTGTTCCTCCAGCGTATCACGTGTGGTGCCCGCCACATCCGTGACGATAGCGCGGTCCTCGCCCAAAAGCAGGTTCAGGATGGAAGATTTTCCCACGTTCGGCCGGCCTGCCAGTACGGTCTTCACGCCCTCGCGCGCCACACGGCCGCGGTCCGCCTCATCCAGCAGCACATTCAGCCGCTCGGTCCAGACCGCCGTCTTTTCCGCCAGCCGCTCCGAGCACCCATCGATGGAGATGTGTTCCGGATCGTCCATGGCCGCCTCGATGAAGGCCATCTCATGCAGGATCTCGCCGCGCATTGCGCGAATATCCTCGGATGCCTTTCCGCGGAGCTTGTCGAGCGAGGCCTTCCGGGCCATCTCGTTTTTCGCACCGATCAGCTCGCCGACCGCCTCCGCCTGAGCCAGATCGATCCGCCCGTTCAGAAACGCGCGCTTCGTGAACTCGCCGGGATCCGCCTGTCTGGCTCCGTGCCGCAGCACCAGCTCCAGGATCCGCTTCAGAATATGCGGTCCGCCGTGACAGTTGATCTCGACGGTGTCCTCCGCCGTGAAACTGTGCGGGGCGCGCAGCACCGTGACGAGCACTTCATCGACCGGCTCCTCGCCGTCATAGATGTGTCCGTAGAGGATCGTGTTCGCGGGCGCGCCGGTCAATGTCTGCGCACCGTGCGAAGTCATCCCGTCTGCGGGTGTCCGCTCTTCGGCCGAAGTCCTCCGGTCCGCGGGCGTCTGTGCGCCGGCCCGGAACACCCGGTCCCCGACCGCGAACGCCTCCGGCCCGCTGATCCGCACGATCCCGATCCCGGACGGAGTAAGGCTCGTGGAGATGGCCGCTATGGTTTCATTTCCGAAATACTTCATATCTGTTTCCGGTTTTCTCCGCGGTCTTCCGCCCGCAGAGGATAAAAAGACCGCCTGCCTCATCCGAAGCAGGCGGTCCGCCTTTTCTCATCCTGCCCCTTACTTCTTCAGACACACGATCACGTGTCTGTAGGGCTCTTCCCCATCGCTCTTCGTGGTAACATAGAGGTCATCCTGCAGCGTCGAGTGAATGATCCGGCGCTCGTAGGGACTCATAGGCTCCAGCGAGACCGCCCGGCGGGTCCTTCTCACCTTCGCCGCGATGCTCTTCGCGAGCTTCTTCAGGGTCGCCTCTCTGCGATAGCGATAGTTTTCGGTGTCGAGCCGCACCCGATAATACTCTTCGGACTTCTTATTCACCGCGAGGCTGCACAGGTACTGCAGTGAGTCCAGCGTCTGACCGCGTTTCCCGATCAGGAGGCCCATATCATCGCCCTCGAGCTCGATCTCGATGCTGCGCTCCTCGTCATCCACGAAGATGTCCATATCCGCATCGATGGCCATGGCATCCAAGACGTCGCTCAGGAACCTCTCGGCGATGTCGCCCACGTCCTCGAACTTCTTTCTGGCACGGATGACCGCGTCTTTCTGGCCCAGACCGAACAGGCCCTTCGCCTCTTTTTCAATGACCTCATACTCCAGACCGTCTCCGGTGACCTCAAACTCCACCAGGGCCGCGGTCACGGCGTCTTCGACGGTCTTTCCCGTAAATTCTTTAAATTCCATAATCTATCATACCGATCCGTTCCGGCTTAACCGCCGGCCGCATTATTTCTTCTTTCTCTTCCGTCGATATCCGCCGTCCGTCGTCCCGGAATATTCGCCGTGTGCGGCATTATAATCCTGGACCATGTGGACTCTGGCTGCCATGGACATGGAGGACTCGCCCTTCTTCTGCGCCTTCTTACGACGCTTCGCCGCATCGGGGTTCACTGCGTCTTCCGCTGCGTTCTCGGCCTCATAATCATAGACCGACTTACCGCGGTAGTTTGCCATGGTCTGACCTGACTGCATTTCATCTTCCTCGTCCGCCTTATCCAGCTCTGCCACACGGTTGAAGCCCGCCTGAATGCGCTCGCGCTTCGTCGCGCCGTCAATCGCGGCCATGTTCTGCTCCGCCGTGCGCAGCGCAGCGCTCTTCTGGCGTTCCGCGCGCGCCTTCCGCTTCGCCTCGGCCTTCTCGGCGTTCGCTGCGATCAGGGCTTCCCCGTCCACATCCTTCATGGTGCGGTTGATGATCATCATGATGATGGTGCGGACCACAGCACTCGCGATCCAGTACAGACCCAGACCGATGGGCAGGATGAAGCAGAAGATGAGCGACATGATGGGCATCGTGTAGTTCATACCCTTCATCATGCCCGCGCCCGCCTGATCCTGCTGCTGCGGCGTGTTCGTCTGCGTGAGCTTAATGCTCAGAAACTGCGTGACAGCCGCCAGAATGGGGATGAGAATCATGGGAGAGAGGATCTTCGTCGACGGCGTGGTCTGCAGGTTCAGTCCCAGGAAGTTATTAAAGACGTTGATCTTCGCAACATTCGCCGTAATCACGTCCGTCAGGCTCGGGAACTTCGCGATCAGCGTATCCCACTGCGTGGTGAACTGCGCCAGAGTGTCGACCAGCCAGTTGCTTTTCGCGGTGACGTCCGTAAGCGCAGCAAACGAATCCATGCTGACGTTCCGCATGCCGTCGATGACCTGGCCGAACAGCGTCGTAAAGTTCGACTGCTCCATCAGGGGAGTCACGATGTTCATGTAGACTTCCTTGACCGCGCCGACGTAAGCAGGAACGTTACGAATAACCGCATACAGACCGTACAGGATGGGCAGCTGAATGATCAGCGGCAGACATCCGCTGGTCATGCTGACACCGTACTTGTCATAAACGGCCTGCACTTCGTCGTTCATCGCCTGCTGAGAGGCGGTGTCGTTCTTTCCGCGGTACTTCGCCTGGATCTTTTTGATCTCAGGCTGAATGAAGTTCGTGATCTTCGTGCTCTTCTGCTGACGGATGGTCAGAGGCAGAAGGATGATGTTGATGATCACCGTAAAAAGAATGATGCAGAGTCCGATATTCTCGATCCCGAGGTGCGCCAGGCCGTTATACAGGGCATTCATAATAATGCCGAACAGCTTCGCGATCCATCCGATGATCGGTGTCGTACTCTGCGTCAGAACAGCAAAAGGTATCAAGATGTTTCCTCCTCCGGTCAGGGTACCGGGTCGTATCCACCCTTACAGAAAGGGTTACAGCGAAGGATTCTCCACACACTGAGTGCGGTTCCTTTAAAGAAACCGTACTTCTGGTAAGCTTCCAGGGCGTACTCGGAGCATGTGGGCGTAAATCTGCAGCAGGGATATCTCTTTAAACCCGAGATAAAGTACCTGTAAAACTTTATAACTGCGATCGCTGCTTTACTCATACATTTTTTCTGAGCATCCCGTGACGCCGGAACAGCTGAATGACAGCCTTCTCCAGTTCACGGTAGCCCGCGTTTTTTGCCTCCGCTCTGGCAATGATCACAATATCCGACCCTGTGTCGAACATCGCGTCATCCGTCCGGATGATCTCACGGATGACTCTTTTGATCCGGTGGCGGACTACACTGTTCCCCACCTTCTTGCTGACGCTGATCCCAACTCTGTTTATATCCTGAACATCCGGATCCTCAGATGCCTTCACATACATGACCAAAAGATGGTTGGCCTTCGAACGGTGTTCTCTGTATACGGCAGCAAACTGAGGATTTTTCTTCAGGGAGTGAAATCTGCTCATAGAAAAAGCTGAAAAAAGACCACGAAAAATGCGGTCTTAAGCGGAAAGCACCTTTCTTCCTTTTGCTCTTCTGGCAGCCAGGACCTTACGACCGCCCTTGGTGCTCATTCTGGCGCGGAAACCGTGCACTTTCGCTCTGTGCCTTTTGTTCGGCTGAAATGTCATTTTCATGATGTGTCACTCCTTTATCTAATGAAACTTTACGGGTAAAAAAGGGCGCAATGACCCCTTTTTTCGCATATGCGCTTGAATATTATATGTAAAGGTCCTTTTTCCGTCAAGCGGAACTTCTCTATCTTTCTGTTAATCTTTTTTCCACAATCATGTGCAAAAATGTGTAAAACAATGTGGAAAAGTATGTGAAAACACATTATTTTGCGGTCGTCTTCTTTCCAAATCCCACTATATATGGTAGAATATGTTTAACTATCGAAGAATGGTGAATTATGCTTATGTCCACTTTAAATCTCATTCAGGAGCGCTGGGAAGAGATCCTTTCCTCTTTAAAAGAAGACTACGGTCTCTCCGATGTCAGCTACGTGACCTGGCTGAAGCCTCTCCGCGTGATCGATATCCTGGAAAATGAACATAAGGTCGTCGTGAACGTTCCGCTCGGCGAGCAGGGCATCGAGTACATCTCGAAAAAGTACACGATCGCCCTCCGCGTAAAGATCGAGGAGTTCTCCGGTTTCCACTGCGAGGACATCCTCTATGTCTGCGAGTCGGAAAATGAAGAAGTTCCGTCCGTACGCCGCCCGAAGGTCGACCTCTCTCAGACCGCGCGGTATAAAGAGACAAACCTCCAGGAGAAGTATACCTTTGACAGTTTCGTCGTCGGTTCGAATAACCAGATGGCCCACGCTGCATCGCTGGCCGTCGCGGAGAACCCCGGCGAGATCTATAACCCCCTGTTCATCTACAGCGGCGTCGGCCTGGGAAAGACGCACCTGATGCATGCCATCGGGAATTTTGTGCTGAAGAATTCCCCGGAAAAGAAGGTCCTTTACGTCTCCTCGGAGGTCTTCACGAACGAACTGATCAATGCCATCCGGGCCCGCACCACTTCCGAATTTCATGAGAAGTACCGCAACATCGACGTGCTG
>CAYLPO010000003.1:14041-19352 GCA_964385575.1 uncultured Lachnospiraceae bacterium
AATCCATCGGAGAAAAGAAAATTAACGAATTTAAGAATAAATACAGACAGGTCGACGTGCTGCTGATCGATGATATCCAGTTCATCGCGGGAAAAGAAAGCACCATTGAGGAGTTTTTCCACACCTTTAACGAGCTGTATAACTCGAAAAAGGCCATCGTGATCACCAGTGACCGCTCTCCGAAAGAATTTGCGGCCATGAATATCGAGGAACGCCTGGTCTCCCGCTTCGAGTGGGGCTTCCCCGTGGATATCCAGTCTCCGGACTATGAGACCAGAGTCGCTATTTTAAGGAAGAAAGAGGAACTGGAAAACTATCGCATTGACAATGAAGTGATCCAGTACATTGCCCGGAACATCACGACGAACATCCGCGAGCTGGAGGGCGCCCTCACGAAAGTCGTCCACGGCTCCAGACTCACCGGGAAGGAAATCGACCTGGATTTTGCGGAAACGGTCCTGAAGGACATGATTTCCACCGAAAACCGCGAGCCTCTGACTCCCTCGACCCTGCTCCGCATCGTGGCTGATCACTTCATGATCACGCCGGATGACATCCTCTCTACCAGAAGAGATAAAAACATCATGCTGCCCCGGCAGATCTTCACGTATCTGTGCCGGTCGGAATTAAACATGAAGCAGCAGGCCATCGGACAGCTGCTGGACCAGCACCACACCACAGTCCTGCACAGCGTGGAGAAGATTCAGGAGCAGCTTGACAATAACAGCGAGATTCGGGGAACCGTCGAGGCTTTGAGAAAGAAACTTACCTCCTACAACACCTAGTAGTGTCATGAGTTTCTTCCTATTAAATATACCAGATATACACACCCGTATCTGAAAAACTCTGTGGAAAAGCGCGCAAAACGCGTGGAAACCATGTGGAAAGCATGTGAAAAAGCCGCTTGATAATATAAATAAATTATGTTATCTTTAATAAGTCCTGTTTTTTTCACATCCTTTCCTACACTTATCCACAGTCTTTTCCAGTGATTGACCTTCGGTTTATTTAAGGCAAAAACGAGGTTTTCCACGTTTCCACACTGCCTACTACTAATACTACTAAATCATCTTATACATACACAGGAAAGATGCGCATACACTGAGGGAAAGGAGTTTTCCACATGAAGATCAGTATCCAGAGATCGGATCTGGCAGAAGCACTGAATATCGTTATGAAGGCAGTCCCGTCCAGGACTACGCTTCCCATTCTGGAGTGTGTCCTGCTCGAGGCCTCGGGCAGCCGTGCCACGGTCTCAGCTAATGACACCGAGATCGGTATCCAGACCATCGTGAAGTGTGAGTCTACAGAGGACGGCACCGTGGCTATTGACGCGAAGATCTTTTCGCAGATCATCCGGAAGCTGCCTGAAAATATCGTGACGATCGCAACCGATGAGAATTACCGTGTCTCCATCGACTGTGAAACCTCTCATTTTGATATTCCAGGAAAAGACCCGGAAGAATTCCCGGAGATTCCGCGCATCCGTACGAAGAGCATGTATGTGATCAGCCACTACATGCTGCGGGAGATGGTGAACCGCACGAACTTCTCCATTGCCCCTCTGGAAGAGCGGGGCAATGCCCTGATGAGCGGCCAGCTCTTCGAGGTGAAGGATGACTTTCTGCGCATCGTCTCGCTGGACGGCTACCGCATCTCCATCCGCCGCGAACAGCTGAAGGATCACAGCGAAGATATCAGCGTGGTCATTCCCGGAAAGGCCATCTCTGATGTCGCGAAGCTGCTCTCCGGTGATAATGAAAAGGAAACGACCATCACGGTGGACGACAACCACATCATGTTCGAGTTTGACGACACGCGTGTGGTTTGCCGCCTGGTGGACGGGAATTACTTCGCCATCGACAATATCCTTTCGCTGGACTATGAAACGAAGGTCGTCGTGAACCGCCGCCGCTTCCTGGACTGCGTGGAGCGTTCCAGCCTGCTGGTCCGCGAGATGGATAAGAAGCCGGTCATCCTGAACATTAAGAACGGTTCCATGAACCTGTCCATGCGCACCGGCATCGGCAAGATGGATGAGAACATCGACGTCATGAAGATGGGCGGAGATATCATGATCGGCCTGAACCCGAAATTCCTGTCCGACGCGCTGCGCGCGATCGACGACGAGGAGGTCAGCGTCTATCTGATCAACCCCAAGGCACCGTGCTACATCCGCGACGACCGGAATTCGTATAACTACGTGATCCAGCCCGTGAACTTCAAGGTCACTGAGGATTGATATGGAATACGCGATCTACGATGACTTCATCAAACTTGGGCAGCTCCTGAAGGTCTGCGGATTGGTGGAAAACGGAGCCGAAGCCAAGGATGTGATCCAGAACGGACAGGTCCTTTATAACACGGAGGTCTGCACACAGCGCGGAAAAAAGTGTTATCCCGGGGATCTGATCGAGTACGCGGGTGAGGAGATAAGGGTCGTTTAAGTGAATATCAAGTCACTCGATCTGAAAAACTACAGAAATTACGCGCTTCTGAATATGGAGCCCGCGCCGGGAACGAACCTGCTCTACGGCGAGAACGCGCAGGGAAAGACGAACGTCCTGGAAGCCATCTATCTGTGCGGCGTCAGTCATTCGCACCGCGGCGCGCGCGACCGGGAGATGATCTCCTTCGGTGAGGAGGAGGCCCACTTAAAGTGCGAGCTCTCGAAGAAGGGATTGTCGCATCGGATCGATGTGCACCTGAAGAAGAATAAGAATAAGGGCATCGCGGTGGACGGCCTGCCCATCCGCCACATGAGGCAGATCCTGGGGCTTTTGCATGTGATCATCTTTTCGCCGGAGGACCTTCGTCTGATCAAGGAAGAGCCCAGACGCCGGCGGAAGTTCATGGATGTGGAGCTGTGCCAGATCGACCCGGTCTATGCGGACGCGCTGGCCAAATACCGGAAGATCCTGAACCAGAAGAATTCGCTTCTGAAGGAAATCTACTTTCATCCGGAGCTTCGTGATACCCTGGGTGTCTGGCAGGAACAGCAGACCCGCTACGCGCGCGTGATCATTCAGAGCCGCCGGGCATTTTTGGAGAAGCTGAACCGGAACATCCGCGGCATTCACGCGGATATCAGCGGCGGGCGCGAGGAACTGGTCTTAAAGTACGCGGCCAATGTCACGGAGACCGAGATCTTAAGAAAGATCACGGAAGACGAAGAGCGGGAGATCCGCTTCCAGAAATCACTTTCCGGGCCGCAGCTGGACGACATCATCTTTGAGATCAATGAACGCGACGTGCGCGTCTTCGGTTCACAGGGGCAGCAGCGGACCGCGGCATTGTCCCTGAAGATGGCGGAAATCGACCTGGTGCACGAGAGCATCCATGACAGCCCGGTGCTTCTGCTGGACGATGTCATGAGCGAACTCGACGCGAACCGTCAGGAGAACCTGATCGCGAAAATCCAGGGCATACAGACCTTCATCACCTGCACGGGGATGGAAGATATACAGAAAAAGGCGAACATCGATAAGATCTTCCTCGTGAAAGAGGGGAACTTAAAGGAGGAATAATGGCAGACAAGAACCATGCCGCAGAAGAGTATAATGCCGACCAGATCCAAATTCTGGAAGGCCTGGAGGCAGTGAGAAAGCGTCCCGGTATGTATATCGGAACCACGTCTTCGCGCGGACTGCATCACCTGGTCTATGAGATCGTCGACAACTCCGTCGACGAGTCCCTGGCCGGTTTCTGCGACGACATCCATGTAACGATCAGCGAGGGTGAGATCATCACGGTCGAAGATAACGGCCGCGGCATGCCCGTGGACATTCATCCGAAGGCGGGTATCCCCGCGGTTGAGGTCATCTTCACGCAGCTGCACGCCGGCGGAAAGTTCGGCGGCGGCGCGTACAAGGTCTCCGGCGGCCTGCACGGTGTGGGCGCATCGGTCGTGAACGCGCTCTCGGACTGGACCGAAGTCGAGATCAAGCGCGACGGGAACATCTACCGTCAGCGCTACGAGCGCGGCAAGACCGTGACGAAGCTCGAGATCATCGGCAAATGCAAGAAGAGCGAGCACGGCTCGAAGGTCTCTTTCCGCGCGGATGAGACCATCTTCGAGGAAGTGCTTTACGATTATAATGTCCTGCGTCAGCGCCTCCGCGAGATGGCATTCCTGACGAAGGGCCTGAAGATCAGCCTGAAGGACGAGCGCGGCGAGACGGATGTGGAGGAGACCTTCCACTATGAGGGCGGCATCAAGGAGTTCGTCACCTACCTGAACCGCAGCACGACGCCGCTCTACGAGGACGTGATCTACTGTGAGGGCATGAAGGATGACATCATGGTTGAGGTAGCCCTGCAGCATAACGACTCGTATAACGAAAACTGCTACAGCTACGTGAATAATATCACGACGCCCGAAGGCGGCATGCACCTGACCGGTTTCCGGAATGCCCTGACGAAGACGTTTAATGACTACGCCCGGAACCAGAAGCTCCTGAAGGACAGCGAGCAGAACCTGTCCGGTGAGGATATCCGCGAGGGCATGACCGCCATCGTCAGCATCAAGATCGGCGAGCCGCAGTTCGAAGGTCAGACCAAGCAGAAGCTGGGCAACTCCGAGGCGAAGACCGCCGTCGACAGCGTGGTCAGCGAGCAGCTGCTCTACTACCTGGAGCAGCACCCGCGTGAAGCGAAGGCCATCTGCGAGAAGGCCATCACCGCGCAGCGCGCCCGCGCCGCGGCCAGAAAGGCCCGTGAGACCGTGCGCAGAAAGAATGCGCTGGAGTCCGCGACATTGCCCGGCAAGCTGGCAGACTGCTCCGACCGGAACCCGGAGAACTGCGAGATCTACATCGTCGAGGGCGACTCCGCCGGCGGTTCCGCGAAGACCGCGCGCTCGCGCGCGACGCAGGCCATCCTGCCGCTGCGCGGAAAGATCCTGAACGTGGAGAAGGCCCGCGAGGACCGCATCTACGGAAACGCCGAGATCAAAGCCATGATCACCGCGTTCGGCACGGGCATCCGCGACGACTTCGATATCTCGAAGCTGCGCTATCACAAGATCATCATCATGACGGATGCTGATGTCGACGGCGCGCACATCGCGACGCTGCTGCTGACCTTCATCTACCGGTTCATGCCGGAGCTGATCCGTCAGGGCTATGTCTATCTGGCGCAGCCGCCGCTGTATAAGATCGAGAAGAATAAGAAGACCTATTACGCCTACAGCGACCAGGAGCAGAACGACATCCTGAACGAGGTTGGCCGCGACGGCGTCCGCATCCAGCGTTATAAGGGTCTGGGCGAGATGGACGCGGAGCAGCTCTGGGAGACCACGATGGATCCCGAG
>CAYLPO010000004.1:0-14028 GCA_964385575.1 uncultured Lachnospiraceae bacterium
TTAGTTACTCCGCCTCTCTCCAGGCGGTCTCGAGCGCCACGATCATCATCTCATCGAAGGTATCGCGGATCTCCTGCGGAGACAGGCCCTACCCGTGAAGACATCATCCGAAATGCTCAGAATGCTGAGCGCCTTTTTATGGTTCGCCTGCGCGGTCAGATACAGACCCGCGGTCTCCATCTCCACGCAGTACATGCCCAGCGCGCGTGCCTTGGCATTGATCTCCGGGTAGCCCACGGGATTGTTATAAAACGCGTCCGTCGTGAACACGCTGCCGACTTTCACGCTGTCGCCGCGCTCCTTGCAGATCTCGACGGCATTCGAGAGCATCCCGAAATCCGCGCAGGGCGCGAACGAGCCGGGGAAGCCGTACATCTCGGCATGGTTCGAGGTCGTCGAAGCGGTCTGGGCAATGACGATGTCCCGGATCTTCACATCCTCGCCGATAGCTCCGGCCGAACCCACGCGGATGATGGACTCAACGCCGTAAAAGTTGAAGAGCTCATACGCAGACAGGGTCATGGACGGCACGCCCATGCCGCTGCCCATCACGGAGATCTTCTTTCCTTTATACGTGCCGGTGTAACCGAACATGTTCCGCACGTCGTTAAAGAGGATCGGATCCTCCAGATACGTCTCAGCGATCTTCTTCGCGCGGAGCGGGTCGCCGGGCATCAGCATGACCTTCGAGATAAGTTCCGGATCCGCCTCGATGCAGGCAGAGGGGGATGATTTGACCATTCAGGGTTCCTCCTTTATTAATGATAGACATTGGGAAACAATAAATAACATGTGTTATTTTGCTGCATTGCGCCGCGATTTCGGGGCATCGCAGTGCCTTACAGCTCGGCCAGCGCCGCCGCGACCAGTCTGGCAGCGTCCTCGGCAGCCTTCGCCTCGAACTGCAGGTAATCCACCGCGACCGTGTGGTCGGCTTTGTCTGAGATCGCGCGAACGATCACGAACGGGATCTGATTGAGGTAACAGGCATGCGCGATCGCGCATCCTTCCATCTCACAGCAGACCGCATCGGTGCGCTCCTTGATAAACATCTTTTTCTCGTCGTCAGCCACAAAGCAGTCGCCGCTGGCCACACGCCCGATATGAGTATGGACGTCCGGGTTCACGCGCTCGCAGATCTCCTTCATGCGTGCGGCCATCCCGGTATCCGCGGGGAACGTCCGCACCCCCAACTGCGGCACCTCGCCGTATGCATATCCGAAGATGGTCACATCCACATCCCAGTAGATGGCATCCGATGAAAAGACGATGTCTCCGATGTCCAGGCGCGCATCCAGGGAGCCTGCCACACCGGTGTTGATCACATGCGTGACATGGAATTCGTCCGCCAGAATCTGAACGCACACGCCGGCATTGACCTTTCCGACGCCGCTTTTCACAATGACCACGGCAGTCCCGCCGACGGTGCCTTCCGTGAACGTCATGGAGGCTTTCTCCACAACACGCCCCACGTTCATCTGCTCTTTCAGCGCCGCGATCTCCATGTCCATGGCGCCGATGATACCGATCTTTTTCATATTAGGTCCTTTCTGATGACAGTGCACAGCCATATGACGCTTACGTCACGCGGCCGGCCATATCCCGCTCACATTCTGCGGCCGGTGCTCTGCCGCACCTACGCCCCAGCGTCCACCGAAGCGCGTTTTTCCGTGAGGAAGGCGTGCTCCGCGGCATTGACCCGTTTTCTAAGCTTCGCCAGCACGGGCAATGCCAGCAGGATGGTCAAGCCATCCGCGACCGCCTGTACGCAGGCTACACCGACAGCGCCCCAGAGCGCAGTCATGGGAAACACGATGGGCAGGAAGCAGATGCCCTGCCTGGCCGTCGCGAGGATGAACGCGCCTTTCGCGTCACCCAGGCCGGAACTGTACATATTTACCATGGCGACCCAGGCGTGGATGGGCATGGTGATGCACTGCGTCCGTATGGCCAGCGCGCCGATGCGCATCATCTCTCCGTCCGCCGCTGAGAACAGGTGGATCAGCCCGTGCGCGGGAATACCGATGACCAGTGCCATCGCAATGCCGATGATCACCGCGACGATTGAGGAGAAGCGGAACGACTGCCGCACCCGATCGAATTTACATGCGCCGAAATTAAAGCCGGCAACCGGTGTGAAGCCCGTACCAATGCCTAAGATCACGCCGAACGGGAACATCATCAGCTTTTGGCAGACACCGATGCCCGCCAGGACCGAGTCCGAGATCCCGCCCGCGATGCGGTTCAGGATGACGCCTGAGACCACCATCAGACCCGAGCGGAACAGCGAAGAGGCGCCCACGGTCAGGACTTCATAGAAAATGCCCTTGTCAAAGCGGTACCGGCGGATGGTCAGATGCAGCTCGCTCTTCTTCGCCAGGTACGGATAGATCAGGATCACGAAACTGACGACCTTCGAGATCGCGGTCGCCATGGATGCGCCGGCCACACCCAGATCAAATTTAAAGATAAAGATGGGGTCAAGCACGCAATTCAGGATACCGCCGAAGCTCATGCCGATCATGGAACGCATGGCCGCGCCCTCCGAGCGCAGACACTGGTTCATCACGAACTGGGTCGCCATGAGCGGAGCGACCAGCAGAACGTAAGTCGCGTACTGGACCGCATATGTTTCGCAGCTCTCCGTGGCGCCCAGCATGCGGACCAGCGAGTGAATGTTCGGTACGCAGATCGCGAGCATGATCACGCCGATGAAAAACGCGGAGAACCACGACGTGGAAAGAACGTCCGACGCGCGGTCTTTCTTTCCGGCGCCCAGCAGACGGGCAATATAGCTGGCCGCGCCGACCGCAAACAGCGATCCGCACATCATGATGATCATGTCCAGCGATGAATTTACCGAAACCGCCGCGGTCGCGTTCGTCCCCAATGAACTCACGAAGAATGTGTCCGCCAGGCTGTAGATGGAGTTGATCAGGAACGCGATGATGGCGGGCAGCGCCATGGTGGGGATCAGGCGATTGATGGGTTCCGTAGCCATCCGCTCAGAACGTGAAACGGTTTCCGGTTTTTTCTGAAAAAGAGCCATAGTACGGTCCTCACTCCCTGTGCATGTGTCCTGCGGCACATGTGTGATCAAGCCGCCCGACAGGCGGCATGATATTATAACATGATTTGGATTTGAATGGCAATGCCGAGGAGCCGCTCTTACCCGGTCGTTCTTAGCCGGCCGGCAGCTCATCGTCCGCCGCCGCGCCGAGGGCACCGGGCCCCACAATCTGACGCAGGATATCCAGCGAAGAAAAAGGCCGGTCAATGTAATACTCCCGCAGCGCTTCCACTCGCCGGATGAACTCCGCCGCCGCATCCTCGCGCAGCGCAAATGTGAACAGCCGTTCGGGCGTGGTCTCCGCGATGAACGCCTCCGCATGCTTCACGGTCTCGGAGGCCTGCTCCATCCCGCCGCCCGGATAATCACCGCTCAGGATCATGCCTTTCAATTCAAAAACTGCTTTCACCAGTTCATTCGGGATCGCGGACTTCATCAGCGCCTTCAGTGCAGCATAGAGCAAGCCGAGCATCTCGGTCTCGTCGTTATTCTCTCGGGTCGAGCGGTCCGCAAACTCCGCGAAATAGTAGCCGTAATAGACCGCCTCCATGTCGTTCTGGATCCCCTCGAAGTAATCCAGGATCCGGGCCGACTTCAGGCTATAGGAATCACGGCCTTGAAAAAGTTCGAACTCACCGGTCGAAAACGGGCGGCAGCAGGCAGACAGCGGACTGTTCGGCCGGCGCGCACCGCGCGCAAAAGCGGCGATCTTCCCGCGCTCGCGAGTGAGGATCACCACTCTTCTGTCGTATTCGCCGATGGGCATGGACGAGAGAACCATGCCGCTGACTGCCGCGTCACGCATACTGCGCCTCCTCCCGGCTCATACAGATGTCGGGCGTTCCCCTGAGAGATCTCCGGATCAGATATCCCTCCGATCATATCCGAAGTCTTTCAGCCACGCTTCATTGTCCCGCCAGCCTTTGCGGACCTTCACGAACAGTTTCAGATTCACGTGTTCTCCGGTCATGCGCTCGATCTCGAAGCGCGCGGCAGAACCGATCTTTTTGATCATCTCTCCGCCCTTGCCGATGATGATGCGCTTATGGCTGTCGCGCTCACAGACGATGGCCGCATCGATGTCGTAGCGGCCCGTATCGATCTTGCCGTTCCGCAGGGGCCTGCCAGTGCCCTCAACCCAAGTCATCTGTTCGATGGCGACCGCGATCCCGTGCGGGACCTCGTCCTTCAGACACTTCAGGGCTTTCTCGCGAATAAACTCCGCCGCGAGGTCCCGCATTTTCGTGTCCGTGACGGTGTCTTCGTCATAGTACATAGGGCCTTCGGGCAGATAGGAAAAGATCAGATCCACGACCTCTTTCACGCCGTCGCCCTTCATGGCCGAGACCGGCACGATATCCGCGAATTCATACTCCTTCGCGTAGAGTGCGATGCGCGCGAGCAGGTCCTCTTTCGGGACCGTGTCGATCTTATTGATCAGCAGGATCACAGGCACATCAATGCTCTCAAGCTGTTTCAGAATGTGTCGCTCGCCCTCGCCGATGGCGCCCTTCGGCTCGACCATCCAGACGATCACGTCAACATCGCGCAGCGCGCGGGCCGCCACGGTGAGCATGTATTCGCCAAGCTTCGTCCGCGCCTTGTGGATGCCCGGTGTATCCAGAAACACGATCTGCCCCCGCTCGTCCGTAAAGACCGCCTGCTGTCGGCTGCGGGTCGTCTGCGGCTTATTTGACGTGATGGCGATCTTCTGCCCCAGCACGGTGTTCAGAAATGTCGATTTCCCCACATTCGTACGTCCGATCATGGCCGCGAATCCGGAGCGGAAAGCAGTGTTTTCTTCGTTTGTCTTCGTCATAGTGATCTCTCCGCCGGCTGCCTGACAAAAGCAGGCACCCGATCTGTGATTGGTTATTTTCCCGAGAACAGCGCCGACGTCTCGTCAAAGACATCTGCCGCCCCGTTGATCTTCGTCTCATTTCCTACCACGCAGATATCCGCGCGATCCACGACCGCCTGCATGAGCGGCGCCAGTGCCCGGATATCCTCCGCGCTCACGTCCAGGACCGCGTCGCGCCTTCTCTGCTCTTCCTCAGCGTCCCCGCCGTAGAGGTAGAACGCCAGGTTTCGGGAGCCCTTCGCCATGGGCGACAGCGGAATATCCAGTGAGGATAATGTCCCGATCAGATACTTCGTCATATCCCGATCGGACGCCTCAAAATCCGCCACATACTCCGGCAGTTCCCGGTAAACCGCCAGCGTCTCCTCCAGGTTCGGATCCCGGTAGGAAACGAAGCCGCCTTCCCCGTCACGCGAGAAGGAACACATGGCCCCGTAGGCGCCGCCGCGCACACGCACGCGCGTCCAGAGGTAATCGTAACTCAGGATGGTCCGCAGCACGGATAGGGTCGAGGCGTACTCGCACCCGGCATCACAGAAGTTTCCGGTCATCGCGACAAACGAGATGCTCGCAGGAGTCGTGAAGCCCTCATCTTTGCGAGCCAGTGTGTAGTCGCGTCTGCGGGATCCGAAGGGGACACAGGCATGGTCCGAAAGATCTCCCTGTGCCTCTTCCAATGTGCCGCAGAACTCCTTCAAAAGAGCCGGCAGCGGTTCGAACGTCTCCTGATCGCAAGTTGCAGCAAACATCATGCGCGACGGATCGAAGATCTTCGCGGAAAGCTCGATCAGTTTCGCGCGGATCTGTTCCTTCCGCTCCTCGAAGTTCGCCGCGGCATCCTCCAGGAAGTGATAGAAATCGATCCCGTCGGTCAGCTCTTTCACATGCATGGTGCGGCTATGGCGCGAACCTGCGCGGCGTATGGCGGCCACATGGCCGGCGCCGACCAGCTCGGACTGCATCCCGTACTTGTTCTCATCCAGCAGTTCTTTCAGACGCTTATCGCTCGAAAAGTCTGTGCGAAGCATGATCTCCCCGAGGATCTCAAACGGGAACGCCGTCTTCGCGGTGAACACCTTCATGGCAGTCTCAAACGTCAGCATAAACTCGCCGCGCTTACCGCGGATGTCGGAGCAGCCGCTGCGGACACTTAAGCCCCCGCTCTCCATACCGATCCGGTTCGCGAGTTCAGGATATGTATATTTTTCGGTGTCAAACATCCCAAAGACCCGGGCAAGCAAACCCAGATACGGAAGGTCCTCTTCCGGAAGATCCCCGACATCGAACAGGAAATTCATGTAGCAGATGCCGGAGGTGAAAATGTCGCTGTGGAAGATGTCAACGGGTGCGGCAGCAGCGCCCGCCGGGATCAGCCGTCCCCCGTAGGGCGTGATCTCCCGGCGCAGGTCCGCGCGCGACAGCATGGGGATCTTCTCCAGATCCTCCGGCGCGTCTTCCGCTTCCTGCCATGCTGCAAGCTCCGCGGTCTTCCGGCAGACCTCCGCGCATTGTTCCTCTGTCCAGCTTTCTTTCAGAAGACGCATCTTCTCCGCCATCGCGGCATCGTTCGCCTTCTGGAGGCCCTTCTCTGCTTTTGCACGCACGAAAACTTTATGCGGGTTCTCCAGAAACTGTTCCCGCAGGATCTGCTCATAAACCCCGTTCTCCAGGTCCTCTTTCGCTTTCGCGAACAGCTTCTCATACTTCAGGTTCGCGAAAGGCGCCTCGTCGTCATAGAGCCAGAGGCCGATCGTATTCAGACCGATCAGCAGGCCTTTCGGGAAGCGTCCGGTGTCCCCTTCGCGAGTCGAAAACTCAATGCTGTTCAGCCCGGCACGCAGCGTGTCGCGGTCCAGACCTTCATCCGCCAGCTTGGCCAGCGTCTCCCGCATAACATCCAGAAATGCCCGGGACTTCTCGGCTCCCGCGCCCTTCGCGGTCAGAGAAAAGAAGTTCTGCCGCAGATCGTCTTCTACGCCTCCATAGACATCCGCTGCAATGCCGGCATCCAGAAACGCCTGACGCAGCGGCGCCCCGGGGGTCTTGATCAGCGCGTACTCCAGGATCTCCAGCGCCAGTTTCAGATCCGGATCACAGCCGTCGCCGCAGAGGATCCCCATGGACAGACAGCTCTCCTCATCCTCATTCTGCTCATCCGTGATCGGGATCTTCACGTCCTCCTCACGCATGGCAGTGAACGGCTCCTGCAGAGCGATCTCTGAATCCAGGTCGATTGCGTCATACGCCGCCAGATACTCCCGGTCGAGCCACGCCAGCCGTTCCTCCATATCACAGTTTCCGTAGAGGAAGATGTAGCTGTTCGAAGGATGATAATAGCGCTGATGAAACGCCAGAAAATCCTCGTACGTCAGGGTGGGGATGTCCTCCGGATCGCCGCCGGATTCATGGGCATAGGCATTGTCCGGAAACAGTGCCTGCTTGATGCGGCGCTCGATCACCTCGTCGGAATTCGAGAAAGCGCCCTTCATTTCGTTATAGACGACGCCGTTGATCTTCAGCTCACCGTCCGGAGCGTCCAGCTCGTAATGCCAGCCCTCCTGACGAAAAATCCGCTCCTCGCGGTAGATATTCGGATGCAGGACCGCGTCCATGTAAACATCCATGAGATTCGCGAAATCCCGGTCGTTGCAGCTGGCAACCGGATAAACCGTCTTATCCGGATAGGTCATGGCGTTCAGGAACGTGTTCAGAGAGCCCTTCGCGAGCTCAATGAACGGATCCTTGGACGGGAACTTCGCAGAGCCGCACAGCACCGAGTGCTCCAGAATATGCGGCAGCCCCGTGCTGTCCGCGGGCGGGGTACGAAACGCGATGGCAAAGACCTTGTTTTCATCGTCATTTGCCATGGTAAACACCCGTGCTCCGCTTTTCTTATGACGAAGCATGGTTACGTCAGACTGATATTCCGAGATCCGCTCCTCGCGCAGGATCTCGTATGTTTCCTGATTCAAATCTTAATCCTCCTGAGAATGTCCGCGCAGCTTTCGCGTGCCGCCGGTCGTTGGCCGTCATGCCCCGAAAACAGGGTGTCTGCCGTCATATCCCGAAAGCAGGGCGGAACACCGCGTCATCCAGATAGCCGTTCATCCACCCTTTGAACAGAGCCAGGGTCTCATAAACCAGATAATACGGCAGCTCCCACCGCGGAGAATCGACTGGATATCCGTAGATCGGTATATCGGTCATGCCCTCCGCCAGACGCAGTGCGCGGAACATATGAAAATTGCTGGTAATGATCAGTACGCCCTCATGCGCATTGGCGCTGATAATCTCCAGACTGTAACGGATGTTCTGCTCGGTGCTGACCGAGCGGGTCTCGGTAATGATATTCTGAAGCGGCACGCCTTTCGCCAGAAGCTGCTGGCGCATGACCTGCGCCTCCGAGGGAAGATTATCATGTGCGTTTCCCCCGCTGACGATGATAATGACATCCGGATGGATCCGCCAATAATCTGCCGCGGCAGTGAGCCGGGCCTGCAGGACCGCATCCGCGTTTCCGCCGCTCAAGGCCGCTCCCGGCACGATCACAAACTCCGGCTCCGCGATCCAGTCCTCCTGTTTCGCTTCGCTTAAGATCAGCAGGCTCGCATAGCCGAACAGGGCAATGACGATCACCGCGCTCGTGATCACGAAGACCCGGATTGCCAGCGGCATCCGGAACTTCCGAACCCCGATATGCTTCAGATAGGAACTCACGAACAGCAGAATAAAAAAGATTCCCGCAGCCAGCCAGACCAGAGTCACGCCGAAAGCATGACCCGCGACGACCGCGAGAAATCCATAATATAACAGCATGAAAAGCCCGATGATCAGAAAAATGATAAACATTTACGCGCCTTCCGATTCCTCCACCGGTGAGTCAGCCAGTGTGTGGTTTGAATCGCTGAGCCAGGAAAGGATCTGAAGTGACGTCATGCCGGAGTTCACCTCAAAACTGCCGGGCGCCAGCCCGTAATCGAAGATCCGGTCCTGAATGCGCATGATCAGCACGCTCCGGATGATTCCCTCTTCTTTCAGTTCTTCCGCAACGCCCTGAACACCGTCGCCGTCATCGATCGTGATCACGTAGGTCTCCGCCTCATCGGGATCCGCGAGCGGTTCTCCGTTAAAGATCGAGTAGCCGAAATAATAGGCACCTGCCGCCAGTAAAATGACGATCAGGACCGCGATCAGTCTCGCCAAAGCCATCCTTCCGCGGGATTTCGGCTTCCTCTGCTTCTTTTCTTTTTTTTCTTTCTTCTCTTCTTTTTCCGTACTCATGAACGATGACTCCTTCGCGACTGCCGCTCAAACCCGGCGTCCGGCTCCGGCTTCCGGATCAGATCTCCATGATGATCGGAAGGATCACGGGATTTCTCCGCATGCGCTTCCAGATCAGATCCCTCAGAGCGTCGCGAATCGCGTTTCGCAGTGCTCCGACGTCCGCTTTTCCTTTCTTCTCCACAAGACCGTGAATGGCTTCCACCACCATGTCTTCGGTCTCCTCAATGAATTCCTCGGACTCCTTGACATAGATAAAACCACGGCTCACGATCCGGGGACCGCTCAGGATCTCGCGGCTCGCGCTGTCGATGGTGAGCGCCACGACCATAATGCCGTTTTCGGCCAGGTTATGGCGGTCGCGCAGCACGACATTGCCCACATCGCCTACGCCCAGGCCGTCTACAAAGATACTTCCCGCCGTCACATGCTCCGCCACTGCGGCTTTCTTTCGGTTCAGCTCCAGGACATCGCCTACACGCAGAAGGAAGGTATTCTCTTCCGGCACACCCAGCTGCTGGGCAATGTGCGCCTGCGCCACCAGGTGGCGGTGCTCTCCGTGAACCGGAATGCTGTACTGCGGGCGCACCAGCGAATAGATGAGTTTGATTTCCTCGCTGCAGGCGTGGCCCGACACGTGTGTATCCTGGAAAATGACGCGCGCGCCTTTTTCCGACAGCTCGTTAATGACTTTATAGACCGCCTTTTCATTCCCGGGAATGGGCGTGGAGCTTAAGACCACGGTGTCATTGGCCGTGATACGGACCTTCCGGTGCATGCCGGAAGCCATCCGGGAAAGCGCAGCCATGGACTCTCCCTGACTGCCCGTGGTGATCAAAACGGTCTTCTCATCCGCATACTTCTTCAGGTCGTCGATCTCGATCAGCGTTCCGTCCGGGACCGTGACATAGCCCAGCTCGACCGCGGTGCTGATGGTATTTACCATGCTCCGACCCTCGACGACCACTTTCCGGTCGAACTTGTAGGCCGTATTAATGATCTGCTGGACACGGTCCACATTCGAGGCAAACGTCGCCACCACGATCCGTCGGCCGGTATTCGCCGCAAAGATGTCGTCAAACGTACGTCCCACGGTGCTCTCCGACATGGTGAAGCCGTCGCGTGTCGCGTTCGTGCTGTCACACATCAGGGCGAGGACACCCTTCCGTCCAAGCTCCGCAAAACGGTGCAGGTCAATGGGATCTCCGAAGACCGGAGTGTAATCGACCTTGAAGTCGCCCGTGTGGACCAGCATGCCCACCGGAGTGCGGATGGCAAAGGCAGCCGCATCCTGGATACTGTGGTTGGTTTTGATAAATTCGACCGAGAAACAGCCCGCCTCGATCACGTCTCCGTAAGAAACGATATGTTCGTCCACCAGCCCGGCAAGTCCGTGCTCTTCGAACTTTTTGTCGATCAGTGCCATCGTGAGCCTGGTCGCGTAAAGCGGCGCGTTCACGCGCTTCATCACATAAGGCAGCGCGCCGATATGATCTTCATGTCCGTGGGTGATGAAGATGCCCCGCAGCTTTTCTACATGTTCCAAAAGGTATGTGATATCCGGGATGACCAGGTCGATCCCCAGCATATCGTCCGCCGGGAACGACATACCGCAGTCCACCACGATCAAGTCGTCTCCGTATTCGATCAGCGTCATATTCATGCCGATCTCGCCCAGGCCTCCGATCGGTATGATGCGCACTTTCTTTTCTTTCGCCAATGTTCCTCCTCCTCGAAGATACCGGAGGAAGGCAGTTCCCGCGTCAAAGCCATTCCCTGCAGGGAACACCGTATTGCGAAGACTGCCTGTTCAGTCTATGGTGTCGATATCTTCGCTCTGTTCTGTAAATACTTTTGCAATGTAATCAAACTCTGAGGGATCGGTCACCATCTCCAGAACATAATCATCTCCGTCTTCCGCCATGCGGAAAATGTAGGCGTCTGTCTCCTCGTCTTCGTTTTCAGCCGCCAACAGGTACTCGACCCCTGCGATCCGCGTCGTGTCCATGACGTAAAGCGTAATCTCCTCGCCGTCTTCCCCGGTCAGGATGACCGGTTCCTGCGCACGTGATCCTTCCATACTCCCACTCCTGCGTTCTTTTTTACTCCTGTAGGGCGGAACGACCCTTTTCAGGTTCCGGAACAGCCTTCTGCGATGCCAGAAAGTCCTCCAGGATGACTTCCGCCGCGACCATGTCGACCAGCTGCTTCCGTTTCCCGGACGGTATTCCCGCGGCTTTCATGCGTTCTTCCGCCTCGATGCTCGTCAGACGTTCATCCTGCAGACAGACGGAAAGACCGGTCCGTTTCCGCAGAAGTTCCGCAAACTCCTCCGACTTTACGGCGCGCTCGCCCGCGCTCCCGTCCATATGGAAAGGGAGTCCCAGCACGATCATGTCGATGCCGTACTCCCCGATAAGTTCCTCGATCCGCGCCAAGGTACGCCGGATCTTATTCTCACGGTCCCTTCGGATGGTCTCGATCCCGGTGACGACAGAGAGGGAAGTATCCGTTACAGCCACACCGACTGTCTTCGATCCGAGATCCAGAGCCATGATCTTCATCCGTCAGACGCTCCGATCTTCCAACTTGTGATCGACGTAATACTTGACCAGCTCTTCCAGGAGCTCGTCTCGCTCCACACGCATGATCAGTGAGCGGGCGTTCTCGTAGCTGGTGATATACGTGGGATCTCCCGACATGATATAGCCGACGATCTGATTTACGGGGTTATACCCTTTCTTCGTCAGTGCCTGATACACCTGGCGAAGGATATCCCCGACCTCCAACTGCCTGCTGCTCTCGGAATCAAAATATTGAGTCATAGAAATATCAGCCATGATACGCCTCCTTAACATCCTATATTATATGGACAAGCGGCGGATATGGCAAGTATCACGGTATAGAAAAGCAAGCCGGATTTGGGAAGAAGTTCCCACAAATCAGTCACAGATCAGCAAAAGTTTTCCGTCTTCCGCCACTTTGACGGCCCGGGCACGAACGACCGTGTTCACCGGATGCCTGCCGGGCAATGCCGCGCGTACATACTCTTTGGTATAGCCCTCTGTATATGAACCGCATTCCGGAACGGTTCCGGCGCCTTCTCCCGCACTCGGTCCGGCCTCACCGACGACCTCTTCGCACAGAATATCCACCGTACGCCCCATAAAGCGCCTGCTGTACCGCACCGCGAGCTCCTCCCCGAGCGCGATCAGTTCACGGCAGCGTTCTTTCTTCACTTTCTCCGTCAGTTGTCCGCTCATCTTCGCGGCATTCGTCCCCTCTCGGCGCGAATAGGGAAATGCGTGGATCCGGGAAAACGCGGCCCGGCGCACGAATGCCAGAGTCTCCGCAAATTCCTCCTCGGTCTCCTGCGGGAACCCTGCAATGATATCGGTCGTGAGCGCCGCATCCGGAAAGACCGTTCGGATCATGTCACATTTTTCCAGATACTCCGCAGTCGTATAATGGCGGTTCATGCGTGCCAGGACCGTATCCGAGCCGCTCTGAAGAGAGAGATGAAACTGAGGGCAAAACGCCGGGACTGCCGCGAGCCGCTCCAGAAATTCCCGTGTGATGATCCCCTGTTCAAGAGAGCCCAGCCGCACCCTGAGGATCCCCGGTACCGCCGCTGTCGCCGCAACCAGATCGGCCAGGCCTTCCGGCTGTTCCGGCAGATCCTTCCCGTAGGAGGACAGGTCGATCCCGCCGATGACGATCTCCCGGATCCCGGCAGATGCCAGACGCTCTGCCTCACGGATCGCTGCATCAAACGTCCTGCTGCGCACAGGTCCCCTGGCGAACGGAATCCCGCAGTAACTGCAGAAACGATCGCAGCCGTCCTCGACTTTCAGGAAAGCGCGGCAATGCTCGCCGCTTCTGCTGACTTGCTGCTCCTCATAGACATGTTCTGCCCGGATATCCTCACTCAGTACCCGGAGCTGCGGCATGAACGCATCACGCCCCCGCAGGAACTCCTCCACCATACCGGCCAGCTCGGATTTACGGTTCGTTCCGATCAGAATATCCGCCTCGGAAAAAGCTTCCGAAGCCGCCTGCACCGAACACCCCGCAGCTACCACGACCGCTTCGGGATTCTGGCGTCTGGCCTGCCGGATCATCTGCCGGGACTTTCGGTCCGCGATATTCGTGACCGTGCAGGTGTGGATCACATAGACATCCGCCGGTCCGTCAAACGGAACCGTCTCGAAACCGGAAGCCTCCATCTGCTCTTTCATGGCTTCGAGCTCGGCGGCATTGACCTTACAGCCCAGATTTTTATACGCGCACTTTTTCATGGGGAAACTCACCGGTAAACTTGACCTTTTTTCACAGGATATCTATGATGTAAACATAAAGGAGGGAGCCATTATGACCAGAACACCGATTCGTCTCGACTCTGTCGAGAAGATCAAACGATTTGTGAATATCATAGCTGTCTACGACTGCGACTTCGACCTCGAATCGGGCCGCTATGTCATTGATGCGAAGTCCATCATGGGCATCTTCAGCCTGGATCTCACCAAGCCCACCTATCTGATCATCCACTGTGACGACGAGAATGAGAACAGAAAGATCCTGGATTCTCTGACGGAATTCATTCAGTGAACTGTATATCCCGGCTGATACCGCTTATCGGCAGATCGCCATGGAATAACACGTGTTATCCTCCACTTTCCCTGCTTTGCAGGGAATTTTTTAATTTCTTTACCCCACCCAGATCAATTCCGTCGTATCGATGGCCGTCTGCACCAACTCCTCCATGTGCTGATCCAGCTTCGTCTCAGACTTCAGGATGGACTTCAGCGTCGGTTTC
>CAYLPO010000004.1:14038-18591 GCA_964385575.1 uncultured Lachnospiraceae bacterium
ACGAAGATCGTGCAGCAGTCCTCATACGGCATGATGGAGGTCTCGAACGTTCCGATCTCCTGCGACTTCTCCACGATCTCCTGCTTATCCAGTCCCACGCAGGGCCGGTAGACCGGCAGCGTGCAGACCTCGTTCGTCACCAGCATGCTCTGCATGGTCTGTGAGGCCACCTGTCCGATGCTCTCGCCGGTGACCAGTCCCAGGCAGTCATTTTCCAGTGCGAAATGTTCCGCGATCTTCATCATATAGCGGCGCATGATGATGGTCAGCTGGTCATGGGGGCATTTCTGATAGATCTCCATCTGCACATCCGTAAAATTCACGACACGCAGCGGAATGGGCCCGGTGTAACGGGAAATGATCTTCGCCAGATCTACGACCTTCTGCTTCGCGCGCTCCGAGGTGTAGGGCGGTGCGTGAAAATACACCGCGTCGATCTTCACGCCGCGCTTCGCGACCATGTAAGCAGCGACCGGGCTGTCGATCCCGCCGGACAGCAGCAGCATGGCCTTTCCGTTCGTACCGACGGGCATGCCGCCGGGGCCGGGAATCTCATTCGAATAGATGTTCAGTTTCTCGCGGACCTCGATACGCAGCAGGACATCCGGTTTGTGAACGTCCACATGTGTGTTCGGGCAGGCATCCAGGATCTTCTCGCCCAGCAGGGCATTGATTTCCTGGGAATTAATGGAAAACTTCTTGTTCGCGCGGCGAGTCTCGACCTTGAACGAGATCTCCTGCCCAGCGTAAACGTCCTTCATATAGTCGACGACGTGAGCGACCATGCTGTCCACATCCTCGACCGGATACTGGCACATGGGACAGATCGCCGAGACGCCGAACACCCGCTTCATGGCTGCGACGGCATCGTCATAGTCGAACGGACCTTCCGCCTCGATATAGATGCGGCCGCGGGTCTTCGTCACCGTAAACTCACCGTCGACTTCTTTCAGGACGATGCGCAGCTGGCGCACCAGCGCGTCCTCGAACTGATTCCGGTTATTCCCTTTTACGCCGATCTCGGCGTATTTCGCGATAAATGCGCGATATTCCATGATTTCCTCCGTTTCAGCTTCTGCGGAACTTCCGCAGGAAAGGAACGAGCTCCGCAAGCTGTCCGGCAGCATACTCCGTCTCTTCCGCCGTGGTAAATGCGCCGAACGAGAAGCGCAGCGTGCTGTCGAGCAGGTCTTTGGGCAGACCGACGGCCTGCAGCGTACGGCTGTGTGTGCGGGCCGTGTGGTTCGTGGAGCAGGCAGACCCGGATGAGCAGTAAACACCCCGCTCCTCCAGTGCATGCAGCAGCACCTCCGCCCGCGCGCCCTCAAAGCTTACACTGACGATGTGCGGCGCAGCCTGTGCCGCGATCCGCTCCCGCTCACCGGAGAGTTCTCCGTCGGGATTTCCGTTTACCCCGGGCAGTGCCGCAAGCGGGCCGTTCACGCGCACGCCCTCGATCTGCGAGACGCCGCGGGCAAAGGCGTCCCGGATCTCCCGCAGACGTTCCAGACGGGCTGCATGGTCTTCGTTCATTCCGCGGACCGCCTCGCCAAGTCCCGCAATTCCGGGAACATTCTCCGTTCCCGACCGCATGCCGAACTGCTGGCCGCCGCCCAGAATGAACGGCTTAAACTTCACCGGATCCGACACGTACAGGAAGCCGACCCCTTTCGGTCCGTGGATCTTGTGCGCGCTGGCGCTTAAGAAATCGATCCCGTCGCGTTTCGGGCGGATGGCATATTTGCCGTAGGCCTGGATGGCATCCACATGAAACAGCGTCCGCGGGTTGGCCTCATGCACCGCGCGCGCGATCTCTGCGACCGGCTGAACCGCGCCGATCTCATTATTCACATACATGACCGAGACCAGGACCGTGTCCTCCCGGACTGCGTCTTTTACCGCAGCCGGATCCGCAAGCCCGTATTCATCCACCGGAAGGTACGTGATCTCATAGCCTTCCTTTTCATACGCTTTCAACGGCTGGTCCACCGAATCATGCTCAAAAGGCGTCGTGACAATATGCCGCCCTTCATGCTTCAGCGTGCGCAGCGCCGTCGCGATCGCGGTATTGTTCGACTCCGTGCCGCCGGAAGTAAAGAGGATCTGTTTCGGCTCACACTTCAGGCTGGCCGCCACGGTCTCCCGGGCGTCCTTCACCCAGCGCTCCGCTTCCATGCCCTTCGTGTGCATGGAGGAAGGATTCCCGTAATCGCAAGTAAGGACCTTCACCATGACATCCGTCACGGAATCGAAGGCCCTGGTCGTCGCGGCATTGTCCAAATACGCTTCTTTTACACTCATATCAGCTCTCTTCAGATCTTGCGGGCAATGATCCCCACCCACTCGCCCTGATGCGCGATCTCCGCGATCTCCAGTTCAGGGTTCGCCTCGATGGCGGCTTTTACTTCGTCTTCCTTCACATCCAGAATGCCGGAAGCCAGGAAAAACGCGCCGGGTTTCATATGATCCGCGATCACCTTCTGCAGCTCGATGATGACGGGTGCCAGGATATTCGCTGTCACGATATCATACCCTACACCGGCCGCTTCCTTCAAGTCCGTGTCGTCGGGATCGATCAGATTTCCGCGGCGAACCGTGATCTTCTCCGCGACGCCGTTGCGCTCCGCGTTCTCCTGCGCAGAGGTGATCGCGCACTCGTCCAGATCCGTACCGAACGCACGCTCCGCACCGAGCGCACAGGCGGTGATGGCCAGAATGCCGCTGCCGGTACCCACATCGAGCACTGTGTCTCCGGGCTTCAGATACTTTTGCAGCGCGCGGATGCACAGCTGTGTCGTCTCATGCGATCCGGTCCCGAACGCCGTGCCGGGATCCATGTCCAGCACGACCGCGCCGGACTGCGCCAGCTCCAGCAGTTCGCCTTCCAGGTCTTCCCAGCTGGGTTTAATGACCACACGGTCCACGGAAAACGCATGCCAGTAAGCCTTCCAGTTATTCTCCCAGTCAACGTTCTCGGTCGTGGTGACCGTGATCTCCCCCGAGCCGAGCGGGCAATATGCGCTCACCCGGGCGAGCATCTCGCGAATCTCGCCCAGAAGCACATCTTCCGATACTTCACGCGGCTCGTCCCCGCCCAGGGAGAGCAGGCCGTCTCCGCGGTCTTCCGCATAAAACGAAACTTTCGCCAGACCGTCATCGCCCGACAGATCCAGCGGAAGGTCCACGAACATTCCGGACAGCTCCTCCTCCGTCAGAGGAACGTTATCTTCGATCTCAACGCCGCAGGCGCCGAGTTCCGAAAGCTCTTCGCTCAGGATATCCTCGGCGTCCGTGGTTGTCTCTATGGTGAATCTTCTCCACTTCATCAGAGTTTAAACTTCTTCTTTCCTTTTCTTCCGTGTTTTTCCGTCTCCGCGCCGGCTGCTTCGGCCGTCGAAACGGTCTCGGATTCGCCCATGGCCTCGCGGAACGCCTTCAGCGCTTCCTTCTGCTCACGGCTGAGCTTTGTGGGGACTTCGACCTGAAGCGTAACATAGTGCGCGCCGCGCTGCTTCGGGTTCCGGACATTCGGAACGCCCTTGTCTTTCAGACGGATACGGGTCTCACTCTGTGTTCCCGGTTTGACGTCATAGATGACATCGCCGTCCACGGTGCGGATCTTTACCTCGCCGCCGAGTGCCGCGGTCGCGAACGGAATCTTCACCGCCGAGAAGATATCCATACCCTGTCTGGCAAAATCCCTGCTGGGGCTCACTACAGCCTCGACCAGAAGGTCTCCGCGCTCGCCGCCGTTCCGGCCCAGATCGCCTTCACCGCGCACGCGCACGCTCTGTCCATCGTCGATGCCCGCCGGGATATCGATATCGATCCTCTTCGGTCTCTTCACGAAGCCCTGGCCCGCGCAGTCCGGGCATTTCTCCCGGATGATCTGTCCTTTTCCGCGGCAGTCCGGACAAGGGTTCACGCTCTGGACCGTGCCAAACATGGACTGCTGCGTGCGGACCACCTGGCCGTTGCCGCCGCAGGTCGGGCAGGTCTCCGGGCTGGTGCCGGGCTTTGCGCCGGTTCCGTTACAGGTCGTACAGTTCTGGCGCTGGTTCAGTTCCAGGGTCTTATGGCAGCCGAATACCGCTTCCTCGAAGCTCAGGCGGACCGAAGCGCGCATGTCGGCGCCGCGCATGGGGCCGTTATAATTCGCGCGTCTTCCGCCGCCGAACCCGCTTCCGAAGATATCACCGAAACCGCCGAAGCCGCCTCCGCCGAAACCGCCCCCGAACATGCCGCCCAGGATATCTGAGAAGATATCCGAGAAGTCCGCGCCGGTGAAGCCTTCGAAACCGGATCCGCCTGCACCGCCTTCGAACGCCGCATGACCGAACTGGTCATAGCGTTTTCTCTTATCCGGGTCGGACAGGACGCCGTAGGCTTCCGACGCTTCCTTAAACTTCTCCTCGGCATCCTTGTCGCCGGGGTTCGTATCCGGGTGGTACTTTTTCGCCAGTCTCCGGTACGCTTTTTTGAGATCCTCGTCCGATGCGTTTTTCTCTACGCCCAGGACCTCATAATAATCTCTCTTCTGTTCTGCCATAATA
>CAYLPO010000005.1:0-18415 GCA_964385575.1 uncultured Lachnospiraceae bacterium
GATCCGTATCAGGTCGCCAAGCGTGATGCCGTTCGTAGCGCCGACCGCCATCACGCTGCCCTCCGCGGTCAGTGCACTGCCGTTCCCCACGGTCAGTTTGCCCGGAAGCGAAACACCTCTCTCGCAGCCGGTCCCGTGTACCACGACCCGGCTTCTGTCCAGAGTGACATCTCCGCCGTTGGCGATCTTCCCGCCGACATCCACCGTCGAATTAACGAATGTTATCTCCTCGCTCACGGAGAACGATCCCTCCAGCGTAACACTGCTGTCCGTGATCTCGACTCCCGAGCCGTTCGTAATACCGTATTCGCTCTGCGTCGACACCGACGAATTCCGGATAATGACATCCCCGCCGTTGCTGATCTGGGTACATGACACTTCCGAGTCTGTGATGATCGTTTCGGCTCCGCCGCTGATCGCCCCGCTCATGATCAGATCCGTATCCGTGATCGTTCTTCTGTCTCCGCAGGAGATCATGTAGAGGACGCCGTTCACGGTGCAATGGCGGCGGTCTCGGGCGTGTCGCTGGTGAACCAGCTGAACATGCTGTTTATCATGATCTTCAGTGCGGTCGCCGCGGGAGGCTCAGTGGTCGCGAGTCAGTACGCGGGCTGCCGCGACGAGAAGAACGGCCGGCTGGCATCGGGTCAGCTGGTCCTGATCAGCGCGCTGGCGGGTGTCCTGATCACGGCGGTGATCCTGATTCTGGGGCGACCGGTGTTTTCGCTGCTGTTCGGAAATGTCGAAGCGGACGTGTTCGAGGAGGGCATGCTCTATCTGCGCCTGTCGGCGTATTCGTACATCGCTCTGGCGCTGTACAACGCCGCCGCGGGCCTCTTCCGTGCCATGGGCCGCACCCGTGAGATCATGTATGTATCGATCGTCATGAATGTGATCAATGTTGCGGGCAATGCCATCGGCGTCTTCGGCCTGCACGCCGGTGTCCGCGGCGTGGCGTATCCGTCGCTGATCTCGCGCGTGTTCGCGGCGGTGGTCATGATGTGGCTGCTGTGCACACGCGGCGGGATGATGCAGGCAACTGCGCGGAATATTTTTACCTGGAACCGGACCATGATCCGGCGGATCCTGCGCATTGCCCTGCCGAACGGTCTGGAGAACGGACTGTTTCAGCTGGCGAAGGTCGCGCTGACATCTGTAATCGCGCTGTTTGGTACCATGCAGATCGCAGCCTACGGTGTCGCGCAGAGTTTCTGGGGGATGGGCGCGCTGTTTTCGATCGCGATGGGTCCGGCGTTCATTACGGTGATCGGTCAGAGCATGGGCGCCGGCGATAAGGACGCGGCGGAGTATTATTCGCGCAAGCTCCTGCGCATGACCTATCTGGGCGGCGCGGTCTGGAACGCTGCGTATCTGGTATTGTCACCGCTGTTTCTGAAACTCTATGATCTGAGCGCGGGGACGGTGCAGCTGGTGCTGATCATGATCGTGCTGCACTGCATTTTCAATGCGCTGCTGGCCCCGCCGGCATTTCCGCTCTCGAGCGGACTGCGCGCCGCGGGTGATGTGCGCTTTACGATGTTCGCGGCTATCTTCGCAACGGTCGTCTGCCGGGTGGCGTTTTCGGTGCTGCTCGGGATCGTGTTCCGGATGGGCGTGATCGGGGTGACGCTGGCCATGATCATAGACTGGGCTGTGAAGACCGTGCTGATCCTGATCCGGTGGAAGCGTGGGAAATGGAAGGAATTCCGGGTGATCTGAGGATTGCTCACGACAAAAATCCAGATATAATGGATTTGTGGGCATTGCGTCAGATTTTGATGAACAGATCATCGCGGCAGCCGACAGGGGGTGTTTCTTCGAGTACGGCTTTCTCGCGGTGGAGCAGATTAAGTTTTACCCGCAGGTCGTCCAGATTTGCAAGGAGACCTGCAGGCATTACAATGCCTCATGGGCCTGCCCTCCGGCCGTCGGCACTTTTGAGGAGTGCCGCGCCAGAGTCCGGAGCTTCGAGAGGGTGTTTTTGTTTTCGAAGCTGTATGAGATGGAGGACTCGTTCGATTACACCGTCATCGAGGAGGGGCTCGCAGATTTCCGGGAGGAGATCACGGGGCTGAACCGTCGGGTGAAGGAGTTTCTGCCGGAGTATCTGCTGCTCTCCGCGGAGGGCTGCTCGCGGTGTGAAAAGTGCACCTATCCGGACGCGCCGTGCATTTACCCGGACGAGATGTTTCATTCGCTCGAAGGGTATGGGTTTAATGTGAACCAACTCGCGAACCTGGCCGGCATGAGCTATAACAACGGCTACGGGGTCATCGCGTTTTTCGGGGGATTGTTGTATTAAAAAACCGCCGGCGTTTGCCGGTGGTTTATGTTTTTTCGGGGCTGTTTTTCACACGGGGCCTGCTCAGCGCCAACTCCAGCGGCCGCTCGAGCCGCAGGGGAGATACAGGCCGGCATGGTCCCGCGCAGGAGCGGGCGCTGCCGCATTGCACGGGCCGTCATCGCCCGGAGACCGGGAGCCCACCGGCAGCCCGATCTCATCCGAACTCACCACGCCGCCCCGTCCCGGGGCGATCACTTTTTTCAGCATATAATCCAGCACGCCCGGCGCGAACCCGGTCGTGTAGGAATTGATCAGGAAGAACGTGCCGTCCTGCGCGAAGATCTTTTCGCAGGCGCACACGAGGTCATAGAGCTTATCCTCGAGCTTCCAGACTTCCCCGCCGGGGCCGCGCCCGTAGGACGGCGGATCCATGATGATGCCGTCATAGTGGTTCCCACGGCGCTCCTCGCGCGCGACGAATTTCATGCAGTCATCGACCAGCCAGCGGATGGGGGCGTCGGCGAGGCCGGAGGCTGCGGCGTTTTCGCGCGCCCAGCTGACCATGCCTTTCGCGGCGTCGACATGGGTCACCGAGGCGCCGGCTTTCGCGGCCGCCACGGTCGCGCCGCCGGTGTAGGCAAAGAGGTTCAGAACCTTCAGCTGACGGCCCTTTTCCGCGGTGGCCTCACGGATGAGCCCGGCAAACCACTCCCAGTTGACGGCCTGTTCGGGGAAGAGGCCGGTGTGCTTGAAGCGGAAGGGTTTGAGGTGGAAGGTGAGGGAGCCGGCATTGCCCGCATTCAGATCATAATGCACCTCCCAGGTCTCCGGCAGATCGAAGAAATCCCAGCTGCCGCCGCCCTTCGAGCTGCGGTGGTAGTGTGCGTTTACGCGCTTCCACTCCGCGCCTTTCGGCGTGTTCCAGAGAACCTGAGGATCCGGGCGGATGAGGCGGTAAGGGCCCCACTGCTCCAGCTTTTCTCCGCCGGACGCATCCAGTACATGATAGTCTTTCCAATGGTCAGCGACCCACATAGATGATTTCCTTTCTCAAGTCTCTTCACAGTGCTGCGGTTCGGACGTTTCAGGCACAGCCGTTGCCAGGGGCTTCGGGTGCCTGGTCATGAAACGTTATCACAGAAATGCCTTGAAGAATTCGCATTGGGCGCGGTTTGCTTCGCGCGATACTTCCTTCGTCACGTTCAGGTGAAACACGTGCCCCAGCTGTCTGGAACCCTGACTGCAGAAGCGGAACTCGAAGGGGATGTTTCGCTTGGCGAGTGCTTTTTCCATCACAAGCTGCTGCGGGAACAGGAAGTCCCCGGTGCCGCTCACGAGGTGGCACGGCGGGAAATTCTTCGTCATGTGGTCGGTCACGCAGACCGAGAGCAGGTTTTCGTCCGTGGCACCGCCCGGCAGGTAGGCTTCCATGACTTCGTAAGCGGGGTCTTTATCGTTTCGCTCCTCGGGTCGGATGTCGAATTGCCCGCAGTTTAAGCCCAGCGCCAGGATCTTCAGCCCTTCCGGCGGCCGGAAGGAGAAGCGGCCGGTGTACTGGCCGTTCGTGAGGAAGCAGGTGTAAAGCGACAGCAGATGCGCGCCGGCCGAGTCGCCGACCGCGAAGATGTGTTCGGTGTCCAACCCGTATTCATCCGCATGAGCGAGCACCCAGGTAAACGCCATGTTCACATCTTCGAGCGGGACCGGGAACTGGGCCTCAGGGGTCAGATGGTAGTTGATTGCGATGACCGCGAAACCCTCGCGCGCCAGCGTGCAGCAGTAAGGGCGGTAGGAATCCTTCTCGCCCATGATCCACCCGCCGCCGTGAACACTCAGGATCACGGGGAGCTTCGGAAGGGCAGCAGGGGCGCTGCCGTTGCCTGCGCCGCCGCTCGCCTCGCTCGCTTTCGGACGATAGAGGTCCAGGGTACGAAATACCGGATCAACGGCGGGAGTTGCCGCGGCTGAGCCACAGTTCGCGGCGGGGGCACTTTCGCCTGCTGCCGTCGGAACCGCGTCAAAAGAGATATTATCAAAGCTGATGATATCTTCCGGATAGATGTCTTCGTGTGAATAGCGGTCGCCGAAGCCTCCGCCGATCTTCGCCATCTGCGCGCGGAGCTCCGCGATGCGGGAATTGATATCAGACATGGTTTTTTCCTTTCTGGAGCTATGCGCCGCGGTGCGGCGCGAGGAATGCCGGGGAAATCATGTCTGAATATTTTATCATAAATCCTTCGTTTCGGGGTCAGAATCCCAATTCTCATGCAGGGAATCCCCATTGCATGGTTTGCGGCAGGACGAGAATGGGCTAAATTTGAAATAAGATAGAATTAAGCCCATTCAAAAGCGCGAAACCCCGCATTCCTCCTGATAATCAAGCAACATAACGCCGAATTTTGCAAGAAAATGAACATAAAGTGTTTCCATACATTAAATTCCGGCCCAAAAATGGGAAACTCTCAGAAAAAATGAGAGCAGAGATGGGCTAAAATCCGAGTTTTTCGATTTTTGGCCCACAAACCGACCTGATCATTCCCTGAATGCCAGCGCCGCGGCCACAAACCCGCGGAACAGCGGGTGCGGGCGGTTCGGACGTGACTTGAATTCCGGATGTGCCTGTGTCGCGACGAAGAACGGGTGATCCGGCAGCTCGATCATCTCTACGATGCGCCCGTCGGGGCTCTGTCCGGAGAGCACGAGACCTGCAGCAGTCAGCTCCGTACGGTAATCATTATTCACTTCATAACGATGGCGGTGTCGCTCGGAAATCTGTTCTGCCCCGTAAAGATCGCGTGCCTTCGTTCCTTCCGCCAGCACGCAGGGATAAGCGCCCAGCCGCAGCGTACCGCCCAGATCGGTCACGCCCTCCTGCTCCGGCATCAAAGCAATGACGGGATGCCCGCAGCCGGGATCCAGCTCCGTGCTGCCTGCATCGCTCCAGCCCAGCACATTACGCGCAAATTCGATGATCGCGCACTGCATGCCCAGACACAGCCCCAGGAACGGGATGCCGTGCTCTCTGGCATAGCGGATCGCCTCGATCTTTCCGGGAATCCCGCGGCTTCCGAAACCGCCGGGCACCAGGATGCCGTCCGCTTGTCCCAGCAGAGCCTCTGCAGTTTCCGCAGTCACTGCTTCGGCATCGATCCAGTCGATCCGCACCCGCGTCCGTTCGGCAAACCCACCATGTCTCAGCGCCTCAGCGACGCTCAGATACGCGTCGTGCAGCTGGATGTATTTGCCGACCAGCGCGATCGTGACCTCGCGCTCCGGGTGCTCCGCGTTCTCCAGCATCTGCTCCCAGTCCGCCAGATTCGGTTCGGGCGCGGGCAGCCCCAGCTCTTCCAGCACGACTTCGGCGAAATGCTCGCGTTCCAGCACCATCGGCAGCTCATAGAGGATCCCGACGTCGAGGTTCTCGATGACGTGGCTGACCGGGATATTGCAGAAAAGCGAGATCTTCTGCTTCAGGCTTTCGTCGAGCGGATAGTCGGACCTGCAGACGATCACGTTCGGCTGCAGGCCCATGCCCTGCAGCGTTTTCACGCTCATCTGTGTGGGCTTGGTTTTCATCTCACCTGAGGCTTTCAGATAGGGGATCAATGTCACGTGCACCAGGCACACATTTCCCGGTCCCTGTTCGCGCTGGAACTGACGGATGGCTTCGATGAACGGCTGCCCCTCGATATCGCCGACTGTTCCGCCGACCTCGATGATGGCGATCTCGGTGTCAGCGACCGAACCGTCTGGGGCAATGCCGTCTCCTTCGCGATGAAACCGCGCCTTGATCTCGTTCGTGATGTGCGGGATGACCTGCACGGTGCCGCCACCGAAATCCCCGTGCCGTTCCGCCTGAAGCACGGTCCAGTAGACCTTGCCGGTCGTGACGTTGGAGTTGGCGTTCAGGCTCTCGTCAATGAAACGCTCGTAGTGCCCCAGGTCGAGGTCGGTCTCGGTTCCGTCATCGGTCACATAGACCTCGCCGTGCTGGATGGGGTTCATGGTGCCGGGGTCCATGTTCAGATAGGGATCGAACTTCTGCATGGTGACCCGATAGCCCCGCGCCTTCAGCAGTCGGCCGAGTGAGGCCGCGGTGATGCCTTTTCCGAGGCCGGAAACGACGCCGCCGGTAACGAAAACATATTTGACAGCCATGGAAGTCTCCTTTCTAAACATAATTAAAATGTTATGAACATCATAAACAAAAATAATTATAGCGCCCGCGCCGGACGACTTCCATATCTTGACCAGAGTATAAGAAAAAACAAATATCCGCCGAAACTTGATTTATCCCGGTGTTACTTATAAAATGATACACTAGCGTAATATTAAACGGCTGAATAGTACCTTGAGCAGGGTATGCCGTATAGTAAAAGGATTTTTACATGAACGATAACGAACTGAAAAAAAACGAAGACCGCAACAACGGCGGAGATAATCAGAAAGGTAAAGGCGGCCCCCGCATCGGCATGTTCCTGATCGTTGCGCTGATGTGTATCTTCATCATCACCGCGATCTCGAACCTGTTTCGCTCCAGCACCACGCAGGAGGTCTCGTTTAACGAATTCCTCGAGATGGTCGAGAACGGCGAAGTCACCGAGGTGCGCCTGAGCGACACGACCATCGAGATCTCCTCCACGGAGAAAGATACAAGCCCTCTTGCACTCTACGGGTTCAGCACCGGCATGACTACGGTAACGCGCTATACCGGCTATGTGGAGTACCCGGAGCTCGTACAGATCCTGCTGGATGCGGATGTGCAGATCTATCAGGAAATCCCGAATGCGGCCAGCATGTTGATCAGTATACTGGTCTCTTATGTGCTGCCCATTGCCATTGTCTGGATCTTCTTCATGTTCATCATGCGCCGGAACGGCGGCGGCATCATGGGCGTGGGGAAATCAAACGCGAAGATGTACGTTCAGAAGGAGACCGGCGTGACGTTCCGCGACGTTGCGGGCCAGGAGGAAGCGAAAGAGTCCCTGGTGGAGATCGTCGATTTCCTGCATGATCCGGAAAAATACACGCGCATCGGTGCCAAGCTTCCGAAGGGCGCGCTGCTCGTGGGCCCTCCCGGAACAGGTAAGACCCTGCTGGCCCGCGCGGTCGCCGGCGAGGCGAAGGTTCCGTTCTTCTCGCTGTCCGGATCGTCCTTCGTCGAGATGTTCGTGGGCGTGGGCGCTTCGCGTGTCCGCGACCTGTTTAAGCAGGCGCAGCAGCAGGCTCCCTGTATCGTCTTCATCGACGAGATCGATGCCATCGGTAAGAGCCGCGACACGCGCTTCGGGGGCAATGACGAGCGCGAGCAGACCCTGAATCAGCTCCTGGCGGAGATGGACGGCTTCGACTCGTCGAAGGGCGTGGTCATTCTGGCCGCGACGAACCGCCCTGAGGTCCTGGACAAGGCCCTGCTGCGCCCGGGCAGACTGGACCGGCGGATCATCGTTGACAAGCCCGATCTGAAGGGCCGTATCGACACCCTGAAAGTGCACGCGAAGGGCGTGAAGATGGATGATACCGTCGACTTCGAGACGATCGCACTGGCGACCTCGGGCGCGGTGGGTTCGGATCTGGCAAATATCGTGAACGAGGCGGCCATCACTGCCGTAAAGAAGAAACGCGATTTCGTGACGCAGGAAGATATGTTCGAGGCGGTCGAGCTCGTGCTGGTCGGTAAGGAAAAGAAAGACCGCATCATGAGCGAGAAAGAGCGCAGCATCGTGTCCTACCACGAGGTCGGACATGCGCTGGTCTCGGCGCTGCAGAAGGAGACCGAGCCGGTCCAGAAGATCACGATCGTCCCGCGCACCATGGGCGCGCTGGGATATGTTCTTAATGTCCCGGAGGAGGAGAAATATCTGAACTCCGAGGAGGAGCTGCGCGCTATGATCGTCGAGTATATGGGCGGCCGCGCGGCGGAGGAAGTCGTGTTCCACAGCGTGACGACCGGCGCCGCGAACGACATCGAGCGCGCCACGAAGCTGGCACGGTCCATGGTCACACAGTACGGCATGAGCGAGGAATTCGGTCTCATGAGCCTGGAGAGCGTCGAGAGCGTCTATCTGGACGGCAAGTCCGTGACGAACTGCGCCGACGAGACCGCGGCCATGATCGATGAGGTCGTAAAGCGCATGCTGAAGGAGTCGTACGAGAAGGCGAAAGGTATCCTCTCGGAGAACCGGGAGGAGCTGGATGAGATCGCGGCGTTCCTGATAAAGAAGGAGAGCATCACCGGCGAAGAATTCATGAAGATCCTGAACGAGATCCGCGGCCGGAAGGGCCTGGCTCCGCTCGGGAAGAAGAAAGACGAGAAGGCGGATGCCGTCAGTGAGGCTGCGGCTCCGGGTATGTCCGGTGCGGCCGAAATGCCCGCAGCACCCGAAGCGCCGCAGAGCGAGGCATGAAGGATCTGAGGAAACAACTGGAAGCGTATGCCGGCGAGGGCTGGTACCCGTTCCATATGCCGGGGCATAAGCGACGTCCGGACTCCCCTGCGGGACCGGAGGCCGCCGTTGATATCACAGAGATCGACGGATTTGACGATCTTCATCACCCGGAAGGGATCCTGCGGGAAATGCAGGAGGACGCGGCGCGCATCTTTGGCAGCAGGAAATGCCGGTTCCTCGTGAACGGCAGTACGGCGGGAATACTCGCGGCTGTCCGTGCGGCGGTCCCGAAAGGCGGCAGGATCCTGGTCGACCGGCGCTGCCACATCAGTGTGTATCATGCGCTGATCCTCGGCGAACTGCGGCCGCGGTATCTGTTCCCGGAGACGGATTCCGAGACCGGGATCGCACTGGCGCCGACCGCGGAGGAAGTGCGGCGCGCTCTGGCGGAAGACCGGCTCGAAGCAGACGTGAAAGACCGGATCCGGGCGGTCATCCTCACATCGCCGTCCTATGAAGGCGCAGCGGCGGACGTCCGCAGGATCGTGGAAGCGGCACATGAGGCTGGCGCCTGCCTGATCGTGGACGAGGCGCACGGCGCACACCTGCCGTTTCTGAACCGGTTCGCGGCCGAAACTGCGAATCGTGAGCCGCAGAGCCATGCCGGCCGCACTGCAGCGATTTTCCCCGAAAGCGCGATTTTTGGCGGCGCGGACCTGGTGATCCAGAGTCTGCATAAGACCATGCCTGCACTGACCCAGTGCGCGCTATTGCATAATTGTTCAGAGCGCGTACCGCAGGAGCGGATCGACGCGGCGCTGGACATCTTTCAGACCAGCAGTCCGTCGTATGTTTTGATGGCTTCCATCGTGAGCGCACTGCGTGACGCAGAAGAACGACAGGAACAGTTTGGCGTATATGCGAAGCGGCTGACGGAGCTGCGCGAGGGTCTGGCGGCGTGCCGGAGGATCGCGCTGTTTGCCGGCGGGAACGCAGCTGCGGAGGGCGGATATGATCCCGGAAAGATCGTGCTCTACGATCGCACAGGCACGTGGAACGGACGGGACCTGTATGATCTGCTGCGGGAGCGCTTCCTGCTGCAGCCGGAGATGTCCGCCGGAAAATACGTCGTCCTGATGACCTCTCCCGCGGATACGGAAGAAGGTTACGGACGGCTTTTGGCTGCGGCGCGGGAACTGGATGAGGAGCCCGCGGCAAAGAATGCGGCCGGAGATGCCGCATTAGATGCAGGACGCACGGGCACGGTGGAGACGCCGGAACAGATGGAGTTTCCGGAGCAGACGGGGGTGCCGGAACAGGCCGGATCACCGGAGCAGGTCATGACACCCGCAGAAGCGGAAGACGCTGCCTGCGAGCGTGGCACGGAATGCGTCCTGCCTGCCGAAGCCGTCGGACGTGTGAGCGCGGACTTCTTTTACTGCTATCCTCCCGGGATCCCGCTGCTGGTGCCGGGGGAGCGGATCGATGAAGGATTCGTGCGGAGACTGGAGGCGGAGACGGACACCGTCCGGGGCCTCCGCGAAGGAAAGGTCAGAGTGATCCATGGGTAAGATCTTCTTCATCATGGGAAAAAGCGCCAGCGGGAAGGACAGTGTTTACCGCGCGTTGGCGGCAGACTCCTCGCTGGGATTGGCGCTGGTCGTTCCCTACACTACCAGACCGCGCCGCGCGGGTGAGACCGAGGGCGTCGAATATCATTTTGCGACGGCCGGAGAGCTGGAAGCGCTGCGGGCTGCCGGAAAGGTGATCGAGTGCCGCGTGTATCAGACCGTGCACGGCCCCTGGGCATACTTCACTCCGGATGACGGACAGATCGCTCCGGACCGCGGAAGCTGTCTGATGATCGGTACACTGGAGTCCTATAATGCACTGCGTGCCTACTTCGGCGGGGATGCCATCGTGCCGCTGTATCTGACGGTCGACGACGGCGACCGGCTGCTGCGCGCGGTGATGCGGGAGCGGGAGCAGGAACATCCTTCCTACACTGAAGTCTGCCGGCGCTATCTGGCGGACGAGGAGGACTTCTCTGCGGAGAAACTGGCCGCAGCCGGCGTGGATCACACGTTTGATAATGATGATCTGGAGACGTGCATTGACCGCATTCGCGAATTCATCCGCTCCGTGTCAATGCAGTAAAAAACGTGATATAATCGTACTGCTATGAAAGATTTTGCTTCGATCATCGGACATGACGACCTGAAACTGAGGCTGCAGGAAAACCTGGCATCGGGACACGTCGGCCATGCCTATATCTTTGAGGGAGAGGATGCCTCGGGCCGGAACGGATTGGCGGAGGCCTTTGCTGCCGCGCTTCTGTGCGAGAAAGGCGGCCGTGAGGCCTGCGGAACCTGCCGCACCTGTGTACAGGTGGAGACCGGAAACTGCATCGATCTGATCCGCGTCACGGAGGACCCCGAGAAGAAGAAAAAGACCGGGAGCATCGGCGTGAAGGAGGTTCGCGGGATGCTCGTGGATCGGGCGTCCGTGCGTCCTTATGCTGCCAGATATAAAGTCTTTCTGATGCAGGATGCCCAGAACATGACTACGGAAGCTCAGAATTCGCTTCTGAAAACACTCGAGGAGCCGCCGGAATATGTCGTGATCATCCTGGTCTGCGATGACGCGGATAAGCTGCTTCAGACCGTACGTTCGCGTGCGGAGATCGTGAGTGTAGGGGCATTATCCGAGGGAGGCATTCGAAAACAGCTGATCCGCGAGGGGGTGGCTGATCCGCAGATGGCAGCACTTTGCGCTGCCCTGTCGGCCGGCGACCTCGGGGAGGCGGAGCGCCTGGCGGCGTCGGAGACGTTCGATCACCTCAGCCATGAAGTGTGTGCCGCGCTTCGTAATATGGAGCAGATGAGTCTGCGCCGCGTTCATGATCTGCTGTTTTTATTGAAGGATCATAAGGAAAATGCCGGTCTCATGCTGCGCATCATGCGTGTGTGGTACCGGGACGTTCTGCTGTTCAAAGCGACGAGGGATGTCGAAAGCATTTCGCTGGCGGACGAATACCGCTACATCAGCCGCTGCGCCGCGGAGAATGACTATCTGAAACTGGAAAAAGCCATTCGCGATGTCGAGCGCGCGCAGACCCGTCTGAACGCGAACGTAAATCAGGAACTGACCATGGAGCTTCTGCTCCTGAGTCTGAAGGAGAATATCAAGTGAAAAGAGTCGTAGGAGTCAGATTTCGCCCCTGCGGGAAGATCAGTTATTTTTATCCGGGCGAGCTGGAGCTTCGCCAGGATGACGGCGTGATCGCTGAGACCGGGAAAGGCCTGGAATTCGGAACGGTCGTGATGCCGCCTTCGGCATTGCCGGATGAACTGATCACGGAGGAACCCTCTACGCTGCTGCGGAAGGCTGACGAGGAAGATATCGAGATCCACGCGGAACTGCTGCTGAAAGAGCGGGAGGCGCGGGGGATCTTCATTGAGAAGGTGCGTGAACACGAGCTTGAGATGAAGCTTGTGGATGTCGAATGCGCATTCGACGGGAACCGGATCGTTTTCTACTTCTCAGCCGAGGGCCGGGTGGATTTCCGCGAGCTCGTGAAGGATCTGGCGTCGCAGCTGCATATGCGCATCGAACTGCGGCAGATCGGCGTGCGCGACGAGACCCGGATGCTGGGCGGCATGGGCACCTGCGGGCGCCCGCTGTGCTGTAATCTGTATCTGAAGGATTTCGCCCCGGTCACCATCAAGATGGCGAAGTCGCAGAATCTCTCCCTGAATCCCACCAAGATCTCCGGCTGCTGCGGAAGACTTATGTGCTGTCTGCGAAATGAAGCGGAGGTCTATGATGAGCTGAGCAAGACTCTCCCGAAGCGCGGCACGGTCGTGACGACCACGGACGGCTTTGTGGGGGTGGCGGTAGATTCAAATATCCTTGCGCAGACGGTCCGTGTTCTGGTGGATCTGGATAATGATGAGAAGGAGATGCGCGAGTACAGCATCGAGCAGCTGAAGTTCACGCCGGGGATCAAACGCCCCGTTCGTAAGGCCGATCAGCGGCCGGTAGCCCGTTCCGTGGTTGCGACGGCGGCGAAGGCCGAAGCCAGAAAACAGGCGGTCCGGGAGGCGGAGGAGCGCGCGCTGAAGGATAACGCCGAGGGATCGGAAGAAGCCCGGGCGTCGGAAGCAAACGGTGCAGGGGAGACCTCAGGCGAGGGCCGTGACGGTGAGCGCGGCAGACGCAGACGTTCCCGCGTAAGGCGCCGCGAGCGCTCCGGCGAAGGCGCTGAGGCCGGACAGAACGAGAACCGCCGCGACGAGAGTGCGGCCGGAAACGAAGGCCGGAATTTCGGCGAACGGCCGGATCGGGGTGACGCAGCCGGAGACGGCACACAGGCGGAGAGACCCAGAAGGACCCGGACCCGCAGAAGACGGTCGGGAGACGGAAATGCAGAAAACACCCGCCGTGAGGGCGGGGAGAACCGGGGCAATGCCGAGAACCGCGCGCAGCGCGGAGAACGCCCGGAACGCGGAAACCGTTCCAGACGGAACGACAGACCTCGTAATGACCGGCCGCAGATCGGCCAGGGCGCGCAGACCGGCCGCGGTGCTGAAGGCCAGACCGGCCGCACTGCCGAAGGCCAGACCGAGACCGCGAACCGCACCCGCAGAAGACGCCGCAGAAGATCCGGCGGCGGACAGGGCGGAGCGGCAAACGCCGGAAACAGCACGAACGGCGGCGCGTCATGAGCGGCCGCCTCGCTATCTGCGCCACCCCCATCGGGAACCTCGAAGATATCACGCTCCGCGTGCTGCGGACACTGAAAGAGGTCGACCTGATCGCGGCGGAAGACACCCGGCATACGCGGGGTCTGCTGACGCATTTTGATATCCACACACCCCTCACCAGCTACCATGAGCATAACCGTTATGAAAAGGCGGAGGAACTCATCGGGAAGCTGGAGGAGGGGCTGGACATTGCCCTCGTAACCGACGCGGGCACGCCCGGGATCTCCGATCCCGGCGAAGTCCTCATCGCAGAGTGCGTGGCCCGCGGGATCGAGGTGACCTCGCTTCCCGGCGCCACGGCCGTCATCACGGCACTGACGCTCTCCGGCATGGAGATCCGGCGCTTCGCGTTTGAGGCATTTCTCCCCACGAAAAAGAAAGAACGGGAAGCTCTGCTGACCGAACTGAAGGACGAACCGCGGACCGTCGTGATCTATGAGGCCCCTCACCGGCTGGCAAAGACCCTGAAGGAGCTGGCGGAGGCGCTGGGCGGAGAGCGCAGGCTTTCGCTGTGCCGTGAGCTGACGAAGATCCACGAGACCGTCTATCGCGGCACGCTCGGTGAGGCGGCGGAACAGTTCGCAGGTGCCGATGTAAAAGGCGAGATCGTGCTCGTCATTGCGCCGGGGGACCCGGATGCCCGCGAGGACGCGAAGAAGGCGCGGTGGGAGGAGCTGACCATCCCGGAACATCTGGAGACCTATCTGGCGCAGGGCATGGAGAAAAAGGAAGCCATGCGCGCGGTCGCTAAGGACCGCGGTATTTCCAAGCGCGAAGTCTATCAGGCGACACTGGATCAGGAGCGGTGAATCTGCCGCATTTCAAATACTGTATTTTTTTATATTGTTTTTCAGAAAAAACACTTTTCCTTTTGTTAAAAGTTTGATATAGTCTATGTATTCGGCGCTAGACAAAAATTTCACAAATACCACATACATTTACTTTAAGGAGGAAGTTGCTTATGTCTAAGAAAGTTGTTATTGCCAGCGCAGTCCGTACCCCCATCGGCTCGTTCGGCGGCTCCCTGAAGGACGTCTCCGCCGCAAAGCTGGGCTCCATCGCCATCAAGGGTGCGATCGAGGCTGCCGGCATTAAGCCTGAGGACGTCGAGCACGTCTACATGGGCTGCGTCATCCAGGCCGGTCTCGGCCAGAACGTGGCTCGCCAGGCTTCCCTCGGCGCGGGCATCCCCGTCGAGACCCCCGCTGTCACCGTGAACGTCGTCTGCGGTTCCGGCCTGAACTGCGTGAACATGGCCGCCCAGATGATCAAGGCCGGTGATGCGGATATCGTCGTGGCAGGCGGTACCGAGAACATGGATCAGGCTCCCTTCGCCATGATGAACGGCCGTTATGGTTACAGAATGGGCGCTCCCATGGGCAAGTCCACCCTGGTCGACACCATGGTGAACGACGCTCTGTGGGATGTTTATAATAACTATCACATGGGTATCACCGCCGAGAACGTGGCGGAGCAGTGGGGTCTGACCCGCGAGCAGCTCGACGAGTTCGCGGCTGCCTCCCAGCAGAAGGCCTGCGCGGCCATCGAAGCCGGCAGATTTAAAGACGAGATCGTTCCCGTCGAAGTGAAGAAGAAGAAAGAGACCGTGATCTTCGATACCGACGAAGGTCCCCGCCCCGGCACCACCGCTGAGGGTATCGCGAAGCTTCGCCCCGCTTTCAAGCCGGACGGCATCGTGACCGCCGGTAACGCTTCCTCCATCAATGACGGCGCTGCGGCCCTGGTCGTGATGAGCGCGGAGAAGGCGGAAGAGCTGGGCATCACCCCCATGGCGACGTTCGTCGGCGGCGCTCTGGGCGGCGTGGATCCCTCCATCATGGGCGTCGGCCCCGTGGCAGCCGTGAATAAGGTCATGGCGAAGACCGGTCTGACCGTGGATGACATGGATCTGATCGAGGCGAACGAGGCTTTCGCGGCGCAGTCCCTGGCTGTGGCTCACGACCTGAAGTTCGACATGTCGAAGGTGAACGTGAACGGCGGCGCCATCGCGCTGGGTCACCCCGTCGGAGCGTCCGGTGCCCGTATCCTGGTCACCCTGCTCCACGAGATGAAGAGACGCGACGCGAAGAAGGGTCTGGCGACCCTCTGCATCGGCGGCGGCATGGGCTGCGCGACGATCGTCGAGCGCGACTGATGAACGTACTTCGTTAGAGTATTATACAGAGCATACTGAGAAGCGGCTCATTTCGGGCTGCTTCTCAGGTCCGCTTTTCAGACTGTCTTTTTCAGGAGCATAAGAATGGAATATGTAAAGTACACGACGGAGGGCATGGTCGGTATCGTGACCATCGACCGTCCGAAGGCATTGAACGCGCTGAACAGCCAGGTCCTGACCGAGCTGGAGCAGACCTTTGACGCGATCGACCAGGAAGCCATCCGCTGCGTCATCGTGACCGGCGGCGGCGAGAAGTCGTTCGTGGCGGGTGCCGACATTGCCGAGATGAGCTCCCAGACGAAGGAAGAGGGCGAGGCCTTCGGCAAGAAGGGCAATGACATCTTCCTGAAGATCGAGAACTTTCCGCTTCCCGTGATCGCGGCCGTGAACGGTTTCGCGCTGGGCGGCGGATGCGAGCTGTCCATGGCCTGCGATATCCGCATCTGCTCGGAGAACGCGATGTTCGGTCAGCCCGAGGTCGGTCTGGGCATCACCCCCGGTTTCGGCGGCACGCAGAGACTGGCCCGCATCGTCGGTATGGGCATGGCGAAGCAGCTGATCTTCACCGCCCGGAACATCAAAGCCCCCGAGGCGCTGCGCATCGGCCTTGTGAACGCGGTCTATCCGCAGGAGGAGCTGATGGAGCAGGCCATGAAGATGGCGAATTCCATCTGCGCGAACGCCCCCATCGCGGTGCGCGCGTGCAAGCAGGCCATGAACGAGGGCATCTCGGTCGACATCGCGCAGGCGGTCGCCATCGAAGCGAAGTGCTTCGGCGCCTGCTTCCAGACACATGACCAGATCGAGGGCATGAGCGCGTTCCTTGAGAAGAGAAAAGAGAAGAACTTCATTAATAAATAAAACGATCCGGCCGGATGCGGTGAAAAAACACGGGATCCGGAAAGATTTTTAGTTTTATTTCAGAAACATCTGTATGAATCTGTGAGATAATCGCACATAGTTGCGGCTTATACCTACCGAAAGGAGTAAATCAAATGAAAGTAGCTGTTTTTGGCGCAGGCACCATGGGCAGAGGCATCGCGCAGATCTTTGCGACGCACGGTGATCAGACTTATATGTACGCGACCAGCGTGGCTTCCGCGCAGAGACACAGAAGCGAGATCGAGAAGAGCCTCGCGAAGAGAGTCGAGAAGGGTAAACTTGACCAGGCCGAGATGGACCGCATCATGGGGAACCTCTTCTGCGAAGAGATCGAGGCTGCTGCGGATGCAGACCTGATCGTCGAGACCGTGAAGGAAGACATGGCCACCAAGCGTGCCACGCTCGAGCAGCTGGATGAGATCTGCAAGCCCGAGACCATCTTCGCTTCGAACACCTCCGCTTTCTCCATCACCGAGATCGGCGCGGGCCTGAAGCACCCGATGATCGGCATGCACTTCTTCAACCCGGCTCCCGTCATGAAGCTGGTCGAGGTCACCGCAGGCCTGAACACCCCGCCGGAACTCGTTCAGCAGATCAAGGATCTGTCCGTGGATCTGGGCAAGACCCCCGTTGAGGTCCAGGAGGCTGCCGGTTTCGTCGTGAACCGCATCCTGATCCCCATGATCAATGAAGCTGCGCAGATCTATGCGGACGGCGTTGCCAGCGTCGAGGACATCGACACCGCCATGAAGCTGGGTGCGAACCACCCCATGGGCCCGCTGGCTCTGGGCGATCTGGTCGGCCTGGATGTCTGCCTGACCATCATGGAGACCCTGTACTACGAGTTCGGTGATACCAAGTATCGTCCGGCGCCCATCCTCAGAAAGATGGTCCGCGGCGGCCATCTGGGCATCAAGTCCGGCAAGGGCTTCTATGATTACAGCAAGTAATTAACGTTTGACCTCGCATAAAGACGCGGACATGGGTGTTTTACATGTCCGCGTCGAAGTGCGGTTTATAAAAAAGAATTTATGGAGGAAAAAACAGCATGGATTTCAGTTTGGATAAGAAGCATCTTCTTGCACGCGAACTGTTCAAAGAGTTTGCGGAGAAAGAAGTAGCTCCCATCGCTCAGGAAGTTGATGAGACTGAAGCGTTCCCGGTCGAGACCTGTGAGAAGATGGCAAAGGCCGGTTTCTTCGGTATCCCGATCCCGAAGGAGTACGGCGGACAGGGCTGCGATATCCTGACGTACGCGATGTGCGTGGAAGAGCTCGCGAAGGCCTGCGGCACCACCGCGGTCATCGTCTCCGCTCACACTTCCCTGTGCATGGACCCGATCCTGACCTTCGGTACCGAAGAGCAGAAGCAGAAGTATCTTCCGGATCTGGCCGCGGGCCGCAAGCTCGGCGCGTTCGGCCTGACTGAGCCGGGTGCCGGTACTGACGCGCAGGGTCAGACCACGAAGGCCGTCTTCGACGAGGCCACGAACGAGTGGGTCCTGAACGGCTCCAAGTGCTTCATCACGAACGGTAAGTATGCTGATGTCTACATCATCATCGCCGTGACCGGCAAGGTCGAGAAGAAGGGCAAGATCCGCAAAGAGATCTCCGCCTTCATCGTCGAGAAAGACACCCCCGGCTTCACCTTCGGTACGAAGGAGAAGAAGATGGGTATCCGCGGTTCGGCGACCTACGAGCTGGTCTTCACCGACTGCCGCATCCCGAAGGAAAACCTTCTGGGCCAGCAGGGCAAGGGCTTCAACATTGCCATGCACACCCTGGACGGCGGCCGTATCGGTATCGCTTCGCAGGCTCTGGGCCTCGCGGAGGGCGCTCTGGACAAGACCGTTGCCTACGTGAAGGAGAGAAAGCAGTTCGGCCGTTCCCTGAGCCAGTTCCAGAACACGCAGTTCCAG
>CAYLPO010000006.1:0-16222 GCA_964385575.1 uncultured Lachnospiraceae bacterium
GAAGCTGCCTATGAGGCGCAGGCGGCCGCAGCGACGGAAGAGCACGAGGACACCGGAAAGACCGTGGCGTTTTTCTATATCACTTCCACGGGCACGTTCAATGTCCGCAACTCGGATGACTACGTGGCGCAGATGATCGATCTGGCCGGCGGACGGTACATTTTCGATGACCTGTCCAGCGGGAATGCCACAGGCACCACCACGATCCAAGTCGAGGAATTCCTCGCGGCGACGGCGGATGTCGATTACCTGATCTATAACTCCACGATCGAGGGGGAGATGGAGAGCGTGGACGATCTGCTGGAGCGCTGCCCGCAGCTGGCGGACTGCAGAGCCGTGCAGGAAGGCCATGTCTATATGACCGGAAAGAGCATGTATCAGTCGGTTATGGAACTGGGAACGGTCATTTCCGACATCCATGCGATGCTGGCCGGCGAAGGGGAAATGGTTTATATCGAGGCATTGAACTAAGAACATGAAAAAGACGAAGATCACCATCGTATATATCATTTTGATCGTACTGATCGTGCTGCTGGCCGCCGTGAATATTGCGAGCGGCAGCGTGAACATCCCGCTCCGGGAGGTGTTTCAGATCCTGAGCGGCTATGGGACCGGGACGAATGTCAGTATCGTCATGTCGGTACGGTTCCCGCGTGCTCTGGCGGCACTGTTTCTGGGCGGTGCGCTGGCACTGTCCGGTTACTGCATGCAGACGTTTTTCCACAACCCCATCGCGGGCCCGTTCCTTCTGGGTATCTCTTCCGGAAGTAAACTGACCGTTTCGCTGTTTCTGGTCTTTCTGGCCGGCGGAGCCATGGGCTCGTTCGCGTTCATGATCATTTTCGCTTTCATCGGCGCGCTGGCAGCCATGATGTGTGTGCTCGGCGTCTCCACGAGGGTCAAGCGCATGTCGATCCTGCTGGTCTGCGGTGTCATGATCGGTTACATCTGTTCCGCGATCACGGACTTTGTCGTGACCTTTGCGGATGATTCGAATATCGTGAACCTTCGCAACTGGTCGCTGGGCTCGCTCTCGGGTATCGGCTGGGATAAGGTCGCCTGCATGGGCGTTCTGATCGTGATCTGCACGGTGCTGGTCTTCCTGCTCTCGAAGCCCATGGCGGCTTATGCCATGGGAGAGAACTATGCGAAGAGCATGGGCGTGAATGTCAAGGTCTTCCGCGTCGAGCTGATCCTGCTTTCGAGTCTTCTGGCGGCGGTCGTAACGGCGTTTGCCGGCCCCATCTCGTTCGTCGGTATCGCGGTCCCGCATCTGGTAAAATCCGCGCTGAAGACCACGAAGCCGGTCGTGATGATCCCCGCATGCTTCCTGGGCGGCAGCGTGTTCTGCCTGTTTGCGGATCTTTTGGCCAGACGCCTGTTCGCGCCGACTGAGCTGTCGATCAGTACGGTCACCGCGGTGTTCGGTGCACCTGTCGTCATCTACATGCTCGTAAAGCGTGCCACATCCAAACAGTGAGGAGGTCGTCATGGGAGATTATTATTTCGAGACAAAAGACCTCGCTGTGGGGTATGATGGGAAGGTCGTGGCGGACGGAATCAACTTCGGCCTGAAAAAAGGCGAGATTTTGGCGCTGATCGGTCCGAACGGCGCAGGAAAGACGACGGCGCTCAGGACATTGACCAAGCAGCAGAACCCCATCTCCGGGGAGATCCTCATCGGGGGACGGAAACTGGCGGAGATGTCCGAATCAGAGCTGTCGAAGCAGATGTCGGTCGTCCTCACGGACCGGATTCAGACGGAGCTGATGACCTGCCGCGATGTGGTCGCGCTGGGACGCTATCCGTATACCGGCCGTTTGGGCATTCTGGAACAAAAAGATAATGAGATCGTCGATCACTGCATGGAGATCACGCACACGACGGAGATCGCGGACCGCGATTTTACACGGATCAGTGACGGCCAGCGCCAGCGCGTTCTGCTGGCCCGCGCGCTGTGCCAGGACCCAGATATCATCCTGCTGGATGAGCCGACCTCGTTCCTGGACGTGCGCTATAAACTGGAGTTTTTGACCCTGCTTCGCACGCTCGCCAGAAGGACCCCGTTTGCGGTCATTCTTTCGCTGCATGAGATCGATATGGCGAAGCAGGTCGCGGATTATATTCTGACGATCAAAGATCATAAAGTGGATAAATACGGCCTGTCGGACGATGTGTTCAGTCCGGGCTATATCGAGCATCTGTTCGATATCACCGTGGGCAGCTTCAATGACGAGACCTGCCAGGCCATCATGCCGCCGGAGGAGCCGGCGGACCTGCCGGGGGCTGCATTGCCCGGTCAAAACGCTGAGGCGGCGGGATCGTCCGGAGGAATAATTCATGGCACGTAATCTCATGATCGTCGGCACCATGTCGAGTGCCGGAAAAAGCTTCATCGTCACCGGCCTGTGCCGCATGTTCGCGCGGATGGGCTACAAGGTGGCGCCCTTCAAGTCTCAGAACATGGCGCTGAACTCGGGTGTGACCGATGACGGTGCCGAGATGGGGCGCGCGCAGGTCGTCCAGGCGGAAGCCTGCGGGATCCGGCCGGACGTGCGCATGAATCCGGTGCTTTTAAAGCCTTCGACGGATGTGGGATCGCAGGTCATCGTGCTGGGAAAATCGCGCGGGAATATGTCCGCGCGGGATTACTATGATTATAAGACGGCGCTGATTCCGGAGATCATGGATGCCTATGAGTCGCTGGCGGCGGAGAATGACATTATCGTGATCGAGGGCGCGGGCTCGCCGGCCGAGATCAACCTCAAAGAAAACGATATCGTGAACATGGGCCTCGCGAAGATGCTGAACGCACCCGTGATCCTGGTCGGCGATATCGATCTGGGCGGCGTGTTCGCGCAGCTTCTGGGAACGCTCGAGTGGCTGGATCAGGAGGAGAAGGACATGATCGCGGGACTTCTGATCAACAAGTTCCGCGGTGATCCCACACTGCTGACTCCCGGCATCGAGATGCTCGAGGCGCGCTGCGGGAAGAAGGTTCTGGGCGTCGTGCCCATGGTGAAGGCGAAGATCGATGAGGAGGACAGCATCACACAGGCGTTTGCGACCTCGAAAGGAGAGGGCGTTGATATCGCGGTCATCCGTCTGCCCCGGATCTCGAACTTCACGGATTTCGCGGTGTTCCAGATCATGGACCATGTCACGCTGCGCTATGTCTCGGAGCCCGCGGAGCTGGGAGAGCCGGACCTGATCATCCTGCCCGGCACGAAGAGCACCATCAGCGATCTGGAATTCCTGAAAAAGAGCGGTCTGGCGGACGCCATCCAGACACTGGCCGGCAAGGTGCCTGTCTGCGGAATCTGCGGCGGTTACCAGATGCTGGGCGAGTATATCAGCGATCCGTATGAGATCGAGGGCGGCGGCGAGACCGAGGGCCTTGGAATCCTGCCCACGCGCACGGTGATGGCGAAGGAAAAACGGACCGTACAGACCGAGGGCGTGTTCGAGGGGCTGGAAGGCGTGTTCTCGGCATTGAACGGGATCGCCTATCGCGGCTATGAGATCCATCAGGGCGTGACCGAGCGGACGGATCAGTCGGATGCATTGCCCGGTACGGATGCAGCGGCCGATGTCCCCGGCGTGTTCGGCACCTATGTCCACGGCGTGTTTGACCGCGAGGGTGTCGCGGAAGCGCTCGTGAACGCGCTGCTGGAGCGGAAGGGCCTCGAGAAGCGAGAGTCCGCCGGCATTGATTATGATCGCTTTAAGTCTGAACAATATGATATACTGGCAGACGCGCTGGAACAGGCGCTGGATATCGATGAACTGAAGCAGATCATGGGACTGTGACCGTATGCACGGGACACGGATCCCGGACGCGGAAAGGCCTGTTATGAAAGTATTGAAATCGTTTGCTGCGGCATTCTCCACCTACAGCAGAATCCCCATGCCCCCGGTGTCTCTGGATGCCGAGGACATGCGCTACTGCATGGTGTTTTTCCCGTTTATCGGGGCTGTGATCGGCCTGCTGGAATACCTCTGGTGGCTGGTCGCCGGAAAGCTCGGGCTTCCCTCGATCGCTTTCGCGCTGCTTGCGGCATTTATTCCCATGGCCGTAACCGGCGGGATCCATCTGGACGGTTTCGTGGACTCCATGGATGCGCTGAACTCCTTCGGCGGCACCGAAAAACGTCTGGAGATCCTGAAGGACCCGCACGTGGGCGCTTTCGGCGTGATCAAGCTGGTCCAGTACATGATCCTGTATATTTTTCTGGTGATTCTTTTTTCGCATTTCGGCGGACGCCTGGTCCCTGTGTTCGGGTTCACGTTTATCCTGTCGCGGATCTTGAGCGGGCTTGGGGTCACGTATTTCCCCGGCGCGAAGAAGGAAGGTATGGTCGCGTCCCAGCAGAAGATGAATGACGCAAAGATCGTGGGCAGCGCGCTGATCATTGAGTTTGCGGTCTGCGCGTGCCTGATGGCGCTGATCATGCACGCTGCGGGACTGATCGTGGCAGGCGCGTCGCTGCTGTGCTTCGCGTGGTACCGGTACCGGGCCGTGAAGGATTTCGGCGGCGTGACCGGAGATACCGCGGGGTGCTTCCTCTGCATGACGGAGCTGGCGCAGGTGCTGGTGCTGGCAATCATTGCCGGCGCGGCGCATCTGGCCGCTCTTTGACGGAAAGAAAGGAGAATCGGATGCTGACCGTATCCCTGATCCGGCATGGGCGCACGCCCATGAATGAGGAACATCGCTATATCGGCCGGACGGATCAGAGTCTGTCGGAGCGCGGCGCGCAGGAGATGCGAGAGCTCGCTCAGACCGTGTCGTATCCGGACGGCGAGCTGCTGTTTGTCAGCCCCATGAAACGCGCACGTGAGTCCGCTGCCATTCTTTATCCGGATATGGAGCAGCATGTGATCGAAGGCTTTCGGGAGCTGGACTTCGGGGAATTCGAAGGAAAAAATTACGAAGAGCTGAAGGACAATGCAGCTTACCGCGCATGGATCGACAGCATGGGTACCGAAATGCCGCCCGGCGGCAGCGAGACCATGGAGGAATACAAGTCCCGTATTCGGAAAGGATTTGAAGAGGCGCTGGATACACTGGAAAATGCCGGCGGAACGCGCGCGGTCATCGTGGCGCACGGCGGCATCATCATGAGCCTCGTGAGCATGTTTACCGGCTGCGGATACTATGATACTCAGGTGAAGAACGGAAGCGGCGTGACCGTCGAGGTCGGCCGGGAGAAAAATGAAAAAGGGAATCTTCAAATATCACATTTTGAGCTTACTGATCGGTTCGGTCCTGGATCTGATCATCGGTGATCCGCACGGGATCCCGCATCCGATCGTCTGGATCGGGAAGTGGATCGGCTTTCTGGACCGGAAACTGGGTCCGAAAGAGGGCGAACCGCGTGTGCCGGAACATGAGCGCAGACAGGGCGTAAAGCTGGTCGCGGCGACGGTCCTGCCGACGGCGGCATTGTCCGCGGCGGCGCTGGGCGCTTCCTATGCGGTGCATCCGGTCGCGGGAATTGCGGTCGAAAGTGTGCTTACCTGCTATTGCCTCGCGGCGCGCAGTCTGGAAAAAGAGAGCGCGCACGTGATCGAGGAACTCGAGCAAAACGGCCTGGAAGCGGGGCGGAAGGCGGTCTCAATGATCGTCGGCCGGGATACCGCGGAGCTGTCCGAAGAGGAAGTCGTAAAAGCCACAGTGGAAACCGTCGCGGAGAATACCGCGGACGGCGTCGTGGGACCGCTGATCTATCTGGCGGCCGGCGGCCCGGTGGCCGGACTTACGTATAAAGCCATCAACACCATGGATTCCATGGTCGGTTATAAAAATGAGCGCTACCGTGATCTGGGAACCGCGGCTGCGCGGCTGGACGATGTCGCAGGTTTCCTTCCCGCACGGCTTTCCGGCGTGCTTCTGGCGGCCTCGGCCGGCCTTTTCGAGCGTCTGGGCGACCGCGCCTACAGCGGGAAGAACGCGCTTAGGATCTTCCGGCGCGACCGGCACAATCACAAGAGCCCGAACTCGGCGCACAGCGAGGCTGCCGCGGCAGGAGCACTGGGTCTGAAGCTGGGCGGCGGCGCGTATTATTTCGGGAAGTGGGTCGAAAAGCCCTCTATGGGCGATGATACCAGGCCCATCGAGCACGCGGATGTGCGCCGCACGCATAAGCTGATGTACGGCGCTGCCGGGATGACCCTGGGACTGGCGCTTGCCGCTGCAGGAATCGCCGCGGCGGTCCGGAACAGAGATTAACTGTGGAGAAGTCGTTTTGATACACGGTGGAGATATTTATCAACAACACATCGACCTGGATTTTTCGGTCAATGTCGACCCCTACGGACCGCTGCCGCAGGTCCTCGCGGCCATGCGTGAGGCAGTCGGACATGTCTCGGAGTATCCGGAATACGGTGCCGGGAGACTGACGGCCGCGCTGGCGGAGCTTTTGCAGCTGCCGCAGGAGAAGATCGTTATGACGGCCGGCGCCTCCGAGGGTTTTCTGGCGTGCGCGCATGCGCTGCGTCCCGGGACCGGACTGGTGCTGGCGCCGTCATTTTACGGCTATGAGTATGCGCTCTCGAGTGTCGGGGCCCAGATCCGGAGGGAGAAGGACCTGCTCCGCGCAGAGCGGGCCGACATGGTCTTTGCCGGGAACCCGAATAATCCGACCAGCATGCTTACACCGCCGGAAGCCATGCGCAGTCTGGTGATAAAATGTGCAGAAGAACATACCGCGCTGGTCGTGGATGAGTGCTTCCTGATGCTCGCGGGTGCGGAAGAAGAGAGCCTGATCCGTGATGTGCGCAAGCGGCCGGAAGACTGCGGGAAGCTGGTCATTGCCCGGAGCTTCACGAAGACGTTCGCGATCCCCGGCGTGCGGCTGGGTTATTTGGTCTGCGCGGATGAGGAGATCGCGGATCGAATCCGGAAGAACCTGCCGGAGTGGAATATTTCCGGGATCGCGCAGGAGGCAGGGCTGGCGGCACTCGCGTGCCTGGAAGAGACGAAGGAACACATCCGTCTGACACTGGAGGAGCGGGAACGCTTTGATCGGGCGCTCGGTTCCGCGGGGCTGAAGACAGTCCCCGGCCGCGCCAACTACATTCTGGCACAGGGTCCGAAAGATCTGAAGACGCGGCTGCTGGAACGGAATGTCCTGATCCGAGACTGCGGGAATTTCTACGGGCTTGAGGCTGAGCCCGGGATGCGATGGTTCCGTTTCGCGGTCAGAAGACCCGAGGAGAATGCGCGGCTGATCGAGATTCTGCGCGGACTCTCGGAGAACAGAAACTGAAATCACGCCCGGGTACGGGCGATACGACAGGAGGCATAGATATGGCAGACACGATGAAAGAACTGATGCATGTCCTGCCGCAGGACATCGAGAAGGAGAGCTTCCGCATCATCGGCGAGGAGCTGCAGGCGATGTGCGTAACATTGCCCGCGGATCAGGAGCCCGTGACGAAGCGCGTGATCCACACGACCGCGGACTTCACGTTCGTCGATTCGCTGGAGTACACGGACGGCGCGGTCGAAAAGGCGCGTGAGCTGATCCGCCAGGGCGCGACCATCGTGACGGACACGAACATGGCGCTGACCGGCATCAGCAAGCCCTCGCTCGCGAAGTTCGGCGCAAAGGCGGTCTGCTTCATGGCGGATCCGGATGTCGCGAAGGAGGCGAAGGAGCGCGGCGTGACGCGCGCGTCCGTGAGTATGGAGCGCGCACAGACCATCGAGGGTCCCGTGATCTATGCGATCGGGAATGCCCCGACTGCGCTGATCGAGCTGCATGACATTATGGAGCGCGGCGGCAGAAAGCCGGATTTCGTGATCGGCGTGCCGGTCGGCTTTGTAAATGTCGAGTATTCGAAAGAACTGTTCCGGGACAGCGGCGTTCCCTACATCATCAACTTCGGACGCAAGGGCGGCAGCACCATCGCTGCGGCCATCTGCAACGCGATCCTTTACACCATGGTGAAACGCGACTGAACGTCTGCTGGTTTTGAGGTGATCAGATGAGATCCGGATTTACCACGGGCAGCTGCGCGGCGGCGGCTTCGGCGGCTGCACTCACGATGCTGCTCACACAAAAGAAGATCGACACGGTCACGATCCTGACGCCGAAGGGGATCAGCTATACGCCGGAGATCGAAGAGGCATCCTTTACGGAAGCGTCCGCACGCTGCGCGGTCCGCAAGGACGGCGGTGATGACGTGGATATCACGACCGGGCTGCTGGTGTTTTCCGAGGTGCGGTTCGGGCGGCCGGAAGGAATTGAACCGCCGGAAGGAATAGAACCTCCGGACGGTCAGGATCTTCCTGACTGGCAGTCGCCCCGGATCTTTATCGACGGCGGCGAAGGCGTGGGACGGGTGACCAGACCCGGGCTGGACATGCCTGTGGGCTATGCCGCCATCAACAGCACCCCGCGCCGCATGATCATCCGCGAGCTGGAGAAGGTCTGCGAGACCTTTTGCTACGACGGGCCGCTCACGGTTACGATCAGCGTGCCGGAGGGAAGAAAGACCGCGGAAAAGACGTTTAACGCGCACATGGGCATCGAGGGCGGCATCTCCATTCTCGGCACTTCCGGGATCGTCGAACCCATGAGCGTACAGGCGCTGCTGGATACGGTCCGCGCGGATCTGTCCATGCAGAAGGCCGAAAATATGCCGGTTGCGGTTATCGTCCCCGGCAATTACGGTGAGACCTTCCTCGGGAGCGAATACGGGCTGCCGAAGTCGAAGATCGTGCACAGCAGCAACTACATCGGCTGTGCAGTGGACATGGCCTGCGAGCTGGGCTTTCAGAAGATCCTGATGGTCGCGCACACCGGAAAGTTCATCAAGGTCTCCGGCGGCATCATGAACACGCACTCTTCGGAGGCGGACGGCCGCATGGAGCTTCTGCTGGCAGCTGCGGTCGAGGCGGCGGTGCGCACGGGCAATGCCGGCCTGACCCTGGAAAAACAGAAGCAGCTGCTCGACTGCGTGAGCACCACGGCGGGGCTGGAGCTCCTTACGGAACTCGGCCTGCTGGAGGAGACGAGCCGGGTCGCGGTCGCGAAGATCAAAAAAGCACTTCAGTACCGGGCGCATCGCGCGCTGGTGAAGGAAGAAAACGCACACGTGGACATCGAGTGCATCCTTTATGAGAACAGCCTGGGCGAGCTGGCCTGTACGGAACACGCGAAAGAGTTTCTGCAGGAAGCACTGGAATATTAAAGAGAGGACAAAACTATGATTCATTTTGTGGGCGCCGGCTGCGGCGCGGAAGACCTGATCACGGTCCGCGGCATGAGACTGCTGCAGGAAGCGGACGTGATCGTTTATGCGGGCTCGCTCGTGAACCCGAAGCTGACGGAGTACGGCAAGGAAGGCTGCAAGGTCTGGAACAGTGCCGAGATGACGCTTGAAGAGGTCATGGACGTGCTGATCGCGGCGGAGAAAGACGGCCTGTCCTGTGTGCGTCTGCACACCGGTGATCCCTGCATGTACGGCGCCATCAAGGAGCAGATGGACGTGCTTGACGAGCACGGGATCGACTATGATGTCTGTCCCGGCGTGACCGCGGCGTTCGGCGCGGCGGCGGCGCTCGGCGTCGAGTACACCCTGCCGACCGTGAGCCAGTCGCTGATCCTGACCCGCATGGAGGGAAAGACCGCGGTGCCGGAGCGTGAGAGCATCCGTTCGTTTGCGGCGCATCACGCCTCGATGGCCATCTATCTGTCCTCGAGCCTGACCGGGCAGCTGAAGGATGAGCTGATCGCGGGCGGCTACAGCGAGGATACCCCTGCGGCCATCTGCTACAAGGTCTCCTGGGAAGACCAGGAACTGTATCCGTGCACGGTGGGCACGCTGCCCGAGACCGCGAAGGCGCACGGGATCTATAAGACCGCGATCATCCTGGTGGGCGATGCGATCGCCCCGGACGGATATGAGAAGAGCCGTCTCTACGCGGCCGATTTTTCGACGGAGTTCCGAAAGGCAAGCAAATGATGCGTGTAGCGTTCATCGCATTCACGGATACGGGTAAGGCACTTTCCGGGCGGATCCGGGAAGCGCTTCGCGGCGAGGAGTTTCGCGGCGAGACCATTGAACCTGTGGAGTACCGGCATCGGGAGACGGAAGCGGCCTGGAACGAGTGCAGGGCGCTGGTCTTCATCGGAGCCACGGGCATTGCCGTGCGGTATGTCGCGCCGTTTCTGCAGGACAAGCTGCATGATCCGGCGGTGCTGGTCATCGACGAGCTCGGGCGTTTCGTGATCCCGCTGTTAGCGGGCCATGTCGGCGGAGCGAACAGGCTGGCCAGACTGACTGCCGGAAAGATCGGGGCGACCCCGGTGCTGACGACTGCGACGGATGTCGAGGGCGTGTTCTCGGTCGATGAGTTCGCGGCGGAAAACGGCCTCGGGATCTCGGCGAAGTCCTCAATCAAGCCGGTCGCGAAGATGCTGCTGGAAGGAAAGCCCGTGAATATGGCTCTGGCGGATGATGTGATCATCTCGTCGGATGCTTCGGATATCGACCGCTGTATCCTGCACCTGATGGTGCGGCCGTTCGTAGTCGGTATGGGCTGCCGACGCGATAAGGATCCCGCGGCGCTGGAAGCCTATTTTCTGGAGACGCTGGAACGCCTGGGCGTGGAGCTTGCGCATGTGGCCGCGCTTGCGTCGATCGACGTGAAGAAGGATGAGCCTGCATTGACCGCGCTCAGCGCAAAGTATGATATTCCGTTCCGCACGTATTCGGCGGATGAGCTGGCTGCGGTCCCCGGGGAATTCGGGAGTTCCGCGTTCGTGGAAAAGACCGTCGGAGTCTCCGACGTCTCTGCCAGAGCGGCGGCGAAAGCCGGCGGAGCGGGAACGTTTCTGCTGAAGAAGGACAGCCGGGACGGCATGACCATCTCGGTCTTTGAAAAGTACAGGAGAGTGACATTCGATTATGAGTGAAGTGGCAGTGATCGGGCTGGGCCCGGGATATAAAGAAGGAATGACGTTCGAGGCGTATGAGGCCATTCAGGCTGCAGACGTGATCTGCGGTTTTACGACCTACATCAGGCTGCTGCCGGAGGAGTTCGCGGAAAAACCCGTGATCAGCACCGGTATGCGCGGCGAGGTTGAGCGCTGCACGAAGGCGCTGGAGGCTGCGGCCGAGGGGAAGAACGTTGCCATGGTCTGCAGCGGTGATTCCGCGCTTTACGGCATGGCGGCATTGATCTATGAGCTGCTCCCGCCGTATGAGGAGAAGGGCGTGACCGTGCGGACCGTGTGCGGCGTGACCGCGGCATTGTCCGGTTCGGCACGGCTGGGTGCTGCGATCGGCGAAGATTTCGCGACGATCTCCCTGAGCAATTACCTCGTGACCACCGAGCAGATCAACAAGCGCCTGGCGGCGCTGGCAGACTGCGATATGTGCATGGTGTTTTATAATCCGCGGAGCAATTCGCGCCCGGACAGCCTGAAAAATGCCTGCGACGTGCTGCTGCAGCACCTGAAGCCGGAGACCGCCTGCGGCGCGGTGAAAAACATCGGCCGCGACGGCGAACACACGGATGTGATGACGCTGGCGGAGCTGCGGGACTACGATGCGGATATGTTCACGGCGATCTTCGTCGGGAATTCGAAGACTTACATGCGGAACGGAAAGCTGATCACACCGAGAGGATATGCGCATGAATAAGATCCTGGTATTTTCGGGTACGAGCGAAGGACGGCAGTTTAACGAACGCCTGAATGAGGCGGGCGTGGAAACGGTCGTCTTTGTCGCGACCGAATACGGGGAGATCGTGATGAAGCCGCACCCGCTCTGCGAGATCCGGCAGGGACGCCTGACTCCTGCGCGCATGCGGGAGACGTTCGAGGCGGAAGCGCCCCGGTATATCGTCGATGCCACGCACCCTTATGCGACCGAGGTCACGGCGAACATCCGGAAGGCCGCGGAAGAGGCGGGCATGGCGGAGCGCTACTTGCGCCTCTCCAGAGAACGGCACGCAGCGGATGAAGAGCTCAAGCGGCGGTTCCCGGATATCGAGATCGTGCCGGATGCGGAGACGGCTGCAGAGCGCTGTGCTTCGCTGCCCGGACACGTCTTTCTGACGACCGGTGTGCGGGAACTGGGAAAGTTTACCGCGAAGGATGAACTTCAAGACCGGCTGACCGCGAGGATCCTGCCTTCCATCGACAGCCTGGAGATCGCGAAGACCACGGGGATCCGTTCCGGGGCGCTGATCTGTATGGAGGGGCCGTTTGATGTAGCGATCAATGTCGCGCTGTTTCAGCGCACGAATGCCCGCATCATGGTCACGAAAAACAGCGGGGCCAGAGGCGGCTTTGAGGAGAAGCTGGAGGCTGCCAGACGCTGCGGGATTCACACGATCATCATCGATTCCGGTGTGAAAGACCGCGGCATGAGCGCAGAAGAGATTCTGCGTGTGCTCGGCGTTGCGGAGAGCGTGTCCGCTACAGACGTGGGAGATGATTATTATGAAGCAGCACCTATGAGCGGAAACGGGCCGGCCGGGGCAAACGCTGAGGGGGCTGCAGAGGAATCGGAACAGACCGGGTCGGAAGCTGCCGTGCCGGTGGTCAGCATTGTCGGGATCGGCGTGGGCAAGATGGAGCTTCTGACCGTCGAAGCCATGGCCGCAATCGCGAATGCCGACATCCTGATCGGTGCTGCGCGCATGCTGGAGTTCGGCATAAGCCTGAACCCGCGCGCGAAGACGTTTGCGGAGTATGCCCCGGGTGCCGTGTGCGATGTCCTTGAGCGCGAGACCTTTTCGTCGGCCTGTGTGCTGATGTCCGGTGATACCGGGTTTTTCAGCGGCAATACCGGCGTGCGGCGCGCGCTGGAGGCGGAACCGGACAGCGCATCGTTGCAGTCTGAAGAACGGGCGGCCTGCGGGCATGCCGGGAAGAAGATCCTGAAGGTGAAGACGTTCCCCGGAATCTCATCTCTGGCATACTTTTCTTCACGGATCGGCGTGCCGTATTCGGAGGCATCCGTGATCAGTCTGCACGGACAGGAAACCGATGTGGAACAGGCCGTCACGGGAGCGGAAAGACTGTTTTCGATCCTGACGGGGCCGGAGGACATTGCCCGTGTGTGCAATGCGGTCTGCAGATTCCGCGGCGACGGAACGGTCTATGTCGGGAAGGATCTGGGCTCCGAAAAGGAAGCCTTCTGGAAATTCGGGGCGTCGGAGGTTCCGGCATTTCCCGAAAAGGGCCTGTATATCATGGCCGTGACGGATTACGGGAGATAAATGCCATGAAAGGGAAAGCAAAGGGAAGAAGCAAATCGAAAAAAGTTTCCCGCATCGTGATCGCGGCGCCGGGTAGCGGCCGGGGCAAGACCACGTTCGTCTCCTCGCTGCTGGCGCTTCTGAAAAAGCACGGAGAGGATGTCCGGGCGTTTAAGTGCGGCCCGGATTATATTGATCCCATGTTCCACGAGAGCGTGCTGGGCATTCCCTCGAAGAACCTCGACACGTTCTTCTGCGGCGAGGAGCTTCTGCGGGCTTCTCTGTACGAGGACCGCGGTTCGATCAATGTGATCGAGGGCGTGATGGGGCTCTATGACGGGATCGGCATGACCGAGAAGGCTTCGACTTATGAGCTCGCGCGGATCCTGAACGCTCCCATCATTCTCTGCGTGGATGCACACGGAATGGGGCGCAGTGCCGCTGCGGTGATCAAGGGCTTTCAGGCCATGGACGATGCGGGGCTCATCCGCGGCGTGTTCCTGAACCGGGTCTCTGCGGGGTACTATGAGAAGCTGGCGCCCTGGCTGGAGGAGACCTGCGGCGTTCCGGTCGTGGGATTTCTCCCGAATATGCCGGATGTCGTTCTGAAGAGCCGTCATCTGGGGCTGGAATCTCCGGAAGAGAACGAGGCGGTCGACAAGCTTTCGAAGGCGGCGGACAAACTCGAGGAGACGCTGGACCTGGAGAGACTGAAGCAGATCGCGGACAGCGCGGAGCCGCTGGATGTGACCGTTCGGTTTGATGACGTACTTCCGCCCGTTTCGAGCGGCAGGGCGGTCGTCGCGGTCGCAAAGGACGAGGCGTTCTCGTTCTTCTATAAGGATAATCTGACGGCGCTCCAGAAGTGCGGGCTCGAACTGCGGTTCTTCTCCCCAATCCGGGACCAGAAGCTGCCGGAAGACGCCTCGGCACTCATCCTTTACGGCGGATATCCCGAATTGTACGCGAAAGAGCTTTCGGCCAATGTCTCGATGCGCGAGAGCATCCGCAGCGCCTGCGAGGCCGGCATGCCGGTGATCGCGGAGTGCGGCGGGTTCATGTATCTTCAGAATAAGCTGGAGACCGCGGAAGGCTCGTTCGACATGGTCGGGGTGTTCCCCGGGACGTCGAAGAATAACGGGAAGCTGATCCGCTTCGGCTATGTGCGCGGAACGGACGGGATGTCCATGATGCGCGGGCATGAGTTCCACCACTTCGATGTGGATGATCCGGGTTCGGCCTGGACCATGACCCGGGAAGCGACCGGAGAAGAGTACCCGGCCATGCATGTGAAAAACGGCGTGGTTGCAGGTTTCCCGCATTATTATTACTATAGTGATGTGAGTTTTGTGAAGCGGTTTGCGTATGCGGCGCAGGCGTTCGCGAATATGGCGCGCGCGATGGGCCGGATAGGACGTTCATAACCTGCGGGAGGTTTCGGTATGGCGCAGAACAACGTGAATAAGACAGCAGCCGAAAAAGAAGCCAGAAGAATCTGCTTTGGTGTATCGGTGGGCCCCGGCGCTTCGGAACAGGTGACGCTGGAGGCTTTGTATGTCATCCGAAACGCGGACGTGATCTATCTTCCGACCGCACCGAAAGAAGAATGTGCGGCTTATCGGATCCTTAAGACCATGCTGCCGGAGATCGATCAAAAAGAGATCCGTTTTGCGGAAGAAACAGGAGACGCGGGGAACGCGGTTTCCGGAAAAGAAGACGCGAAAAAGCCCCGGGTGACAGCCGCCGGCATGAAAGAGCGGCATCAGGCCATGGCGCGGGAGACCGAAGAGCTGCTGGATCGGGGACTTACGGTCGCGTATCCCACGCTGGGCGAGACCGCGCTTTATTCGACGTATCTGTATATCCACGAACAGCTGGAAGCGGATGGCTATGAGTCGCGCTTCGTGAGCGGCGTTTCCTCGGTGCAGGCGGTCTGCGCCAAGCTCGGCGTCCGGCTGGGGACCGGGAAGGAATCCGTGCATATCTTCCCCGGATCGGAAGATCTGGAAGAAAAACTGCGCACGCCGGGAACGCTCGTGTTCATGAAGCCCCGGAAGGATTTTGCGGGCATGATCCGGACCATCCGGGAATTTGTCGCCGCGCATGAGGGCGCAGAGGCATGCGGCGTCTCCAACTGCGGTATGCCTGGAGAGATCCTGGCGAAGAACGCGGACGAGCTGGAGAAGCTCGACGGGTATCTGACCGTGATCATGGTGCGTTCGCCGGGTGAGGCCGCAACTGCAGGTGCGGCTGAAGCGACGGCGGATGAGGCATCATGTGCATGCGCTCCGGAAGACCCACATGCGGCCGCATCGGATTATTTCGAGAACCGCGCCTGGCAGTATTATCCGTGCCATAACAGCGATCATATCAACTGCCTGTTCTGCTATTGCCCCATGTATTTCCTGGACAAGTGCGCGGGGCAGCCGGAGTGGAAGAAACTCAAAGACGGCCGCGTGATCAAGGTCTGCACGGACTGTACGTTCCCGCATCAGAGAGAGAATTACGAGAAGGTCATGGCGGTCCTGAAGCATAATATGAACCGGGGAAGGTGACAGATATTATGTCTTAAATATGAGTGATGAAAGAGTGCTTCACGGCGTACAGACGCCGGAGACTTGAAGCGCGAGTATGAAGGACAGATCGAACAGAACGAAAAACGGGGGAGAAATGTTTGTATCCGCACAAACATTTCAGCTCGACTGAGGCTGAAAATCATCGGATTTTCAGTCGAATTCGAGCGGTACCCCCGTTTTTCGTATATGTGAGATCTTTGTCCTTCAAGGAGTGGTGAACGTTTTCGGCGTCTGTACGCCGTAAGCCTTTAAGGGAACACTTTTTCACCTCCCCTGTTGCAATTTCCCATGCAGAAAAATATAATAGTCAGGATACCAGATGATGTGGAGTGCTATGAGAAGATATACCAGAGTTATTGATATCGGGGGGGTAAAGATCGGCGGGGAAGAGCCCGTCCGCATCCAGTCCATGTGCAATACCCCC
>CAYLPO010000007.1:0-16113 GCA_964385575.1 uncultured Lachnospiraceae bacterium
CGGAAGCTCGTCGGGCTCATAACCCGGAGGTCGCAGGTTCAAATCCTGCCCCCGCAACTCATCTTTAACAATTTTATTAGGTTTATGCCCAGATAGCTCAGTTGGTAGAGCAGTAGACTGAAAATCTACGTGTCGCTGGTTCGATTCCGGCTCTGGGCATTTTTTGTTGTTCAGATCTTATCCGTAAAGAAGCTCCTATATTTGAACGATCGTCTGAGAGCAGAGTATTATTCTATCAGGATGAGAGTGAGGTGAAAGCTTACCATTGAGTCCACATCACTGATCTAGATCCACCCAGCAAGCGCGGAATCCGATGTCCTGCGCGATCCACTTGCGGTCTTCGCGCATATACAGCTCGAACATGCTCGCGGTCTCCCGGTCAAACCAGCTGCCGCCTTTGGCGATCATCCGCTCTCCGTAATTCCGCATGAAGAACACGGGCTTGCGCTGCATGTGGCTTACCGGGAACATGCCGATCTCTTTGATGAGCAGGTTCGGCTCGGCGCCAGGTGCTGCCACCACATCCTCGAAACGTCCGAGCGTGTAGGCCCGGTGTGTGATGTCGGGGTCATTACCCGTGTAGTGCGGGTATTTGATCTCGGTCGAGAGCACGATGCCGTTGTGCAGGTTCACGAAGTCCTCCGTCTCCAGCCCCGGCGTCAGCGCATCGAACTTGTACGTGCCTGGCGTTCCGGGAGGTACCAGGGTGCCGTCCGGCATGATAGCCTTCCAGTAAGGACTGTCGGTGCTTTCATCGACGTTCATGGCACTGTCATTGTCCGGAATGATGTTGATCTCGCCGTTCATGAGCCGCATGCCCGCCAGCGTATCCCAGAGGTTTCCGATCAGATCGGTCACGCCGAACGGCGTCCCGTCGTGAGTCCAGGTGGAAGGACCGGTGCCCGTGAGACTGGGCCACATGTGCATATCCATGGTGTGTCCCTTGAAAGAGCCCATATAGATGCGCCGGGCATGTTCGTGCGGGAAGTATACGTCGCAACCGAAGAGGGTATTTCCGTGGGGGTACGTGCCGTTTTTCCGGCACCACCAGGCAAGCGCCATGTACTCGGCATTGCTCATCAGGTGCCAGCCGCGTCCTTTTTTGGCACAGAGCGCCTTCATCTCGTCACGCTGATACATGGCGGCGGGATTTTCTCCGGGAAGCGAATACGCCCGTCCGTATCGGCTGACATTCAGGTATTTGCTGACATAGATCTCTTCTTTTACTTTTCCTCCGACCACAAAGGCGGAGCAGGGTTCCTCCGGCGCGCCTTCCAATACGTCCGACCAGAGGAACATGGGGATCCGTACCATAACGGAAGGGAGGCCCAGATCGTCGAACAGAAGCGTGTTTTTCCCGCCTGAGGCGGCCTCCAGGGCGAATTTCTCCGCCTTCCAGTTTTCCGGGTCCGCGGGCGCGGGTTCCGGTTCGGGGACGTAGCCGGGCTTCGGCCGCTTCGCGTGGACGCGAAAGCCCAGATCATCAATGTATTCGGTCTCATAGTGTTCATAGCCATCCACAGGAAGAATCTGTTCGTTCATATCGGACCTCCTTGTATACTGAATGATCACAGAGATTACGCTACAAGTATATCGTGTATAAGCAGAAATGGATAGACAACAGAAATCTGCAGCGCTATAATTTGCTCGCACCGCATTCGGCCGGACCGAAGCGATAGCAGAAAGGAAATTGCATATGGAAAGAAAAAGGACTGATGTCCGCAAACTGACAGGCATGGCGCTTCTGACCGCAGTTGTCGTCATTTTACAGCTCCTGGGAGCCTTTATACGGTTTGGCCCGTTCTCGATTTCCCTGGTGCTGGTCCCCATCGTGATCGGTGCGGCCCTCTACGGAGCGGGCGCCGGAGCCTGGTTTGGCTTCGTCTTCGGCCTCGTGGTCCTGCTCTCGGGTGACGCCAGCGCGTTTCTGGTCATTAACCCGGTCGGAACGATCGTGACGGTGCTGTTGAAAGGCGTCCTCGCGGGTCTCTGTGCTGGCCTGGTCTATCGGGCTTTGTCCGGAAGAAAGAGCATTGCCGCCGCTTCCGCAGACGGCAGCGCGGCAGAGGTAAAGTCTGCCGGCGCCAATTATCCGGCTGTGATCCTGGCAGCCATCGTCTGCCCGGTCGTAAACACGGGGATCTTCCTCATCTGCTGCCGTGTGTTCTTCTTCCCGACGATCCTGGAGTGGGCTGCCTCGCTGGGCTTTGAGAATGCCGGAAAGTACATGATCTTCGGCTTGGTCGGAGGAAACTTTATCTTCGAGCTGATCTTCAACATTGTCCTGAGCCCGGTCATCATCCGCCTGCTTCGTATCCGGAAGAGATCGCAGGCAGCGTAAGCGCTGACCGCAAATGCGGATGCGGCTGCGGACTGTTTCAAATCTGTTTATCAATATGGATCACATGCCGCCCTTCGGGGCGGCATTTTGAATCTCTCTTGAATACGTTTCCCGGGGAGGAGTATCATAAGAAATACAGAGAAGAAAGGAGGCCTTGCATGATTACTACATTTGACCAGCCCGTAAAAGTGATCTACGGGGAAAATGCGTTATCATCTCTCGGGACGATTGCAGAGCAGATGGGTGTGAACAAAGCGCTCATTGTCTGTGATCCTTTTATCCGGGACTGCGGGTTCGCGGAGCGTGCGGCGGATGCACTGCGTTCTGCGGGGAGGGAATCGGTTGTGTCTGCGGACAATGCACCGAACCCTGCCATTGCTGCCTGCGAGAAAGCCTACGATCTTTACCTGAAGGAAGGCTGTGATTTTGTGATCGGACTCGGAGGCGGAAGCAATCTGGACTGTGCGAAAGGCGTGAATATCCTGCGCTTTAACCCACTGCCCCTGAGACAGTACGCGAATCTGGAGAAGCCGTTCTCCGTCGGTGACACCCTGATTCTGATCCCGACGACTGCCGGAACGGGAAGTGAGCTCTCCGACGGCGCGATCCTTTCCGATGAGCAGCATATCAAGCAGAATTTTATCGCGGGGGTTCCCTTTGCCGACTATGCCATTTTGGATCCGCTTTTGATGTGCGGGATGCCTCCGGCGTTGACGGCCTTTACCGGCCTGGACGCCTTTACTCATGCCTGTGAAGGCTATACCGGGGTTCTTTCTTCACCTCTTTCGCGGTTCTTCGCCGAAAAAGCCATGGACACCATTGCCCGTTATCTGCCCCGCGCGGTTGCGGACGGCGCAGATATGGAGGCGCGCGGTCAGATGGCCGTCGCAGCCTGTATCGGCGGATACCTGCTCAGCAAAGCGCACACGCACGCCGGCCATTCCGTGGGGCAGACATTGGGCGGCTTTTTCGACATCCCTCACGGGATCGCCTGCGCCTATGCGGAGCCCTGGGTGCTGGAGTTTAACGCCCCGGCCTGCCCGGAGCTGACCAGAAGAGTCGGAGAGTCCCTGGGCGCGTGTTTCACCGGGGATGAGACTCCGGAGGAGATCGGGATTAAGACGAGGGATGCGTTTATCGAGTTTCGTGATCAGAAATGTCTGGCTCCGGATATCCGCTCTTTCCCGCATGATCTGTCCAGACTGGACGAGATGGCGGAAGTGATCGAAGCCGAGACTTTCCAGCAGTTTAATCCGCGGAAGATGACGAGCGCAGACGCGCTGGAGATCCTGAAGCATATGTACGGTATCTGATGGTGGATGCCGGGAAACCGTAAAGAAGGGAGAACAAATGGATAAGGCAACGAAAGCGCTGGAGCTTCTGGGCCGGGAGGGCGTGGTCTGCGCCCCGTCGGTCTTTGCGGCTTTTGCGGAAGAATGCGGTATTTCGGAGAAGCAGGCCCTGCAGACGGCAGCCTGCTTCGGAGGCGGCATGGGCCGGGGCAATGTCTGCGGAGCCAGCACGGGAGCGCTGATGGTGCTGGGCATGATCTGCAGTCAGGGAGATCCGGATGATCCCGAAAACGTGGATCTGGCATGCGAAAAGTCTGCGGAATTCCTCGCGGAATTTGAAAAGCGGAAGGGGTCGATCCTCTGCCGCGAGCTGCTGGGCTGCGATCTCGGCACAGAGGAAGGACAGGCTTACGCGGCGGAGCACGAACTGTTTGCAAATGTGTGCCCCGGTATGGTCGCGGAGGCGGCGCGGATCCTGGAGGACATGCTGAAAGAACAGTAGAAAGAAAAGCCGGAGGAATTTCAGTAATTCATGATTAATTACGCTTGTCTAACCGTCTGCGGCTCTTATATAATGAGCGAACAAATTGAACTGCATATGCGACTACTTCATGTAAAACATATCTACAGTGCAATCTGAGCAGGCGGCGGGCATGCCCGTTAGCCGGGTCCGAAAGGACAGCGGACAGAGAGATGATCGATGACTGCGGGACAGACGTACTTGTTCCGCAGCCTTTTTATATCCCCCGGGCATCATTGCAAAGGACGGGGCTCATGAAAAGACTGCAAAGGCAGTCTTTTTGTTTTTGAACTAACCAACCGGCAAATGCTTTTATAGAAGGGTGATCATGATGACAGAAGAGACCAGGATCGTAAATCAGACTGCTGCCGTGGGCATTGTGGGCAATGTGCTGCTCTCCGCATTTAAGCTCTTTGCGGGAATCTTCGGCCATTCTTCGGCCATGGTATCCGACGCCGTCCACTCACTGTCGGACGTTTTCGCGACGTTGATCGCGTTTATCGGCCGGCGGTTTTCGGAAAAGCCTGCGGATCGGGAGCATCCGTACGGACATGAGCGCTTCGAATGCATTGCCTCGGTGATCCTGGGTGCGATCCTGATCGCCACAGGCGTGAAGATCGGGCTCGGCTGCCTGGAGACTATTCTGGACGGCTCCTATCTGACCGCCGCACGTCCCGGATGGATCGCGCTCATCGCGGCGCTGGTGTCGATTGCAGTGAAGGAATCCATGTTCTGGTATACCCTCCATCAGGCGAAGCGGATCCGTTCGAGCGCGTTCCGGGCGGACGCCTGGCATCACCGGTCCGATGCGCTTTCTTCCATCGGCGCACTGGTCGGCATTCTGTTTGCCAGACTGGGCTTCCCTGTGATGGACTCGGTCGCGGGTCTGGTCATCGCGGTCGTGATCCTGGTCGTGGCGGCCCGGATCATTGCCGGTGCGGTAAATAACATGCTCGACCGCTCTGCCGATCCGCAGGTGGAGAACGGTATGCGCGAGGTGATCAGAGCCTATGCAGCTGATGCCGGTATCCCCATCACCATCGACAGTCTCGTTACGAGGCAGTTCGGGGATAAGATCTATGTGGATCTGGAGCTCGGCGTCGACGGGGATCTGAAATTAAAGAGCGCCCATGACATTGCCGAAAACGTGCATGCACTGCTCGAACAGAACTATGAAGAGGTCAAACATGTCATGGTGCACCTGAACCCCGCCGGTTATGATTACACGGTCCGGGGGTGACGCCGTCTGCCGGCGATTGACCTTGAAACTTCTCCCCGAATCTGTTAAGAATAGAGTATCTGAAAACAATATCGACGTAATAACGGAAGTGTTTAAACAGGTCTTTAAGAGAGGAGAAATTCATTCGACATGTTGACGGCAAGAGAAAACTACTATCAGGCCGCAAAGGGCGGAAATCCTGACCGTTTTGCGAACCAGTACGAAGCCCTGCGTCTTTGCATGCACCCGGGTTATCTTCACAGCCCGTCCCCGAAGCCGGGTGAGGAGAATATCGTAAACGCCTGGGGCGTCACGAACAGCTACCCCCTGGGCTCTCCGGGAGCGTTCCCCGTGCACACGCCGGATAAGATCGTGATCAAGGACATCGAGGACTGGAAATCGTATGTCAAGGCTCCCAGCCTGGATTTCCCGCAGGAAGAGTGGGATATGTTCCGCGCGGTGTATGATTCCGTGGATACCACGCAGGCATATAAGGCGGTCTTCATTGCCCCCGGCGTCTTCGAGCAGTGCCACCACCTGGGCGAGATCCAGAACACGCTGATCAACCTCACCTGCTATCCGGATGAGATGGAAGATCTGATCAAGTACCTGACGGAGTATGAGCTTCGCCTGGCCGAGCTGATCTGCGACAAGCTGAAACCCGACGCACTGTTCCATCATGACGATTTCGGTTCCAGAACGAACCTGTTCATGCCGCCTCATGTGTGGGAGGAGTTCTACGTTCCTGCGTATAAGGAGATCTACGGCTATTATAAGACGCACGGCTGCGAGCTGGTCATCCACCATTCTGACAGCTTCGGCGTGCCGCTGGTGCCGTATCTGATCGAGATGGGCGTCGACGTGTGGCAGGGCTGCATGTCCTCGAACGACCTGCCGAACCTTTCCAAGGAATGGTGCGGAAAGATCGCGTTCATGGGCGGTTTCGACGGCGCGGATTATGACCGTGCGGACTGGGATGCGGAAGACATTCATAAGAGAGTGTATGAGTTCCTCGACCAGTGTGACCCGAAGGGCTTCATCCCCTGTATCGGACAGGGCGGCCCGGGTTCCATCTACGACGGCGTGTACGAAGCCATCTTCCAGGCCATCGATGATTACAATGTCGAGAAGTTCGGCATCAACCGCGACGAGATCACCCGCCTTCCTCTGCAGTTTGAGAAGAAGGGCTACATGTAAATACATAACAGCGGATGTACCGGCGTGAGCCGGCGTCCGCGATGAAAAGAGAAAGCAGCTCCGCAAGGGGCTGCTTTTCTGTCAGAACGCCGCCTTCGGACAGCGTTCGCAAAAGCACCATGGAGGGAGGAAAAGATCATGACTGCTGAAGAATATCGTGCCATAGGTGTGGAGCTGAAAACAGACCTGCTGCTGCGCAGTTCACCCATCGCCGTGAAAGTGCTGAAGAGCCGGGATGAGATCCCGGAAGGCTGCGTCAGCCCCTCGGAGGCGGGAGAGAAGATCCCTGCGTTCTGCCAGACGTTTTCCCTGGTGCGCAGGCACCACCGCAGTATGGCCATTTTCCGCGAGGATCACTGGTGCGTCTGGCCTATCGTGGCGCTGCGCCTGGGTGAGATCGACGAGGCCATGGAAAATGAACTCGGCACGAAGTTTTTCATCCGGGACGAGGATACCTGCATGCGGCACTGGCGGGAGATCTTTCCGCGGATCAACCCGGAGCTGGGCCTGCAGGGCCTGGCGGTCGCGCCGCTCGAGGATGCGACGTTCGAACCGGATTGCGTCGTGATCTACTGTGATCAGGCACAGGCACGCCAGCTGATGATGGGTGCGCAGTTTGTGACGGGTGAACCGGTCCAGGCGTCCTTTGACGTGGTGGGCTCCTGCATCCAGGCGATCGTCCCCGTGCTGAACGGCGAGAAGGATTATAACTTCACCGTTCCGGATGACGGGGAATTTGAGCGCGCGCTGACGCTGGATGACGAGTTTTACTTCACAGTCTCCTCTCGGAAGATCGAGGAGATGATGGAGGGCATCCGCTGGTTTAAGAAGATCGGTTTCGGCCACGGAAAACTGGCCATGCATATGGAACTGGAGTACCCGCGTCCGCAGTTCTATGATGATTCGATGAAAGCATGGGGCCTGAAGCAGGGCGAACTGTGGAAACCGGGCGGAAGATCCTGAACGAGGAGGATTATGACTGTAAAAACGACCAAGGCCGCTGATCTTCTGGCGAAGATCGGTATCGGCGGACTGGAGGCGGCTTGCGCAGGGCGGCGGTATCTGACGTCCTGCGAGCCGCAGCATGTCGAGGTGAAGGATGAGGAGCACATCGTTCACACTGCCTGCCGCGCCTGCATTGCGAACTGCGGCGTGATCGCGCATGTTAAGAACGGTCAGGTCGTCAAGCTGGAGGGCGACCCGGTCGATCCCATGAGCAAGGGGCGGATGTGCGCGAAAGGCCTTTCCGGCATCAACGCCCTGTATCATCCGAACCGGAATAAATACCCGCTGGTCCGTGTGGGCCCCCGCGGCGGCGGGCGATGGAAGCGCGTGACCTGGGACGAGGCGCTGGATACCGTGGCGGGCATGCTCATGGATATTTACCGCCGTTACGGTGCGGAATATGTATTTGCCAGCACGGGCGGCGGCGGAAACCCCGAGGTTTGGAGTGCCTGCCGCTTTTGTGATATCTTCGGCACCCCGAACTGGTTTGAACCGGGCAGCGCGCAGTGCTATCTGCCGCGCGTACTTGCTGCGGCCATGATGTACGGCGGTATGGATACCAGCATTGCGGATTCCAACTGCCTGGAGTTTTATGATGAGGAAAACTGCCCGATCCGCGCCCTGGTGCTCTGGGGGACGGATCCTTCTTATTCTTGCCCCGCTTCCGGCGGACGCATGGTGAATGAGCTGCGGCAGAAGGGCGTAAAGACTGTGGTAGTCGATCCGCGCCTGACCCCGGATGCGGCGAAGGCGGACGTCTGGCTGCCCATCCGCCCGCAGACCGATGTCGCGCTGCAGCTGGCCTGGATCCGGTATATCCTGGAGCAGAAACTGTATGATGAGGATTTCGTGCTGCGCTGGACGAACCTGCCGTATCTGGTGGACTGCGAGACCCGCTTCGTCGTTCATCCTGCGGATCCTCAGACCTCCGCGCTGGTCTGGGACCGGAAGACGAACGCGCCGCAGGTGCTGGAGTATCCCTGGAACGAGGAGCTGGAGCCGGCGCTGTTCGGGACATACGAGATCGACGGAAAACAGTATAAGACCGGCGCGCAGCTGCTCTGGGAGCGCGCGGAGGAATACACGCTCGAGCGCGCGGGAGAGATCTGCTGGCTGGATCCGGCGGACATTGAGAAAGCCATCCGGATCTATGCGGAGAACACGCCGAGCTCCCTCTGCCTGGGAGTCGCCACGGACCAGAACATCAATTCCGAGCAGTCCGCCATGGCGGCGAATATTCTGGATCTGCTGCTGGGGAATGTGGAAAAACCGGGCACGGCCATGCAGCGTTTCCGGATCAGCGGCGTGCTGAAATCCCCGAATTACCCGGTCCCTGTGGCATTGAAATGCCTGCCGGAAGAGCAGTTTCTGAAGCGGCTCGGCGGACGGGAGCACAAGGGCCTTTCCATCTGGTACGGCGGCCACGCGGCCAGCATCCTGAAAGCCATCCTGACCGGAAAACCGTATCAGCCCCGGATGTGGATCGACCGATCCGGAAACAAGTTCGGTGTGCTGGCCGAGGTCGGGAAGTGGGCGGAAGCCTGCGAGAAGCTCGACTACATTGTCCACATGTTCACCTACCCGACGTCGATGACGGCCTACGCAGACGTGGTCCTGCCCTGCGAGGAATGGCTGGAGACAGAGATGATCGTCGAGACCTGCAACACGCTGGTGGCCAGACAGCAGGTCGTCCACCTCTGGGAGACGCGCGACGAGACCGTGATCTGGTCGAATATCGCCAAGCGCTGCGGCGAGATGGGCCATGAGATGTGCCGGAAGTCCTTCGATCCGGAGTTCATGGGGGAAGATCTGGCCTACTGGGATTCCATGGAGGAGTTCTTCGACCAGCTGACCGTGGCGCAGAATATGACCTGGAAGGAAATGTGCGCGAAAGCGCCGTTCGAATACCTGTCGAAGGAAGACTGGAAGACCTATTACGTCTATCTGCAGCCGGATGCGGACGGAAAACCGCAGGGCTTCAACACGCCTTCGAAGAAGCTGGAGCTCTACTGCGACGCGTATATCCGGCTGGGGCGCACCGGCGAGCCGTTCATGCCTTATCCCATGCCGCCAGCGGATCAGGACTATGAGCCGCTGCCCTATTATGCGGAGCCCACGGAAAGCCCGGTGCGGGATGATGAGATCGCGCGGGAGTATCCGCTGGTCATGACGAACGGACGGCTGCCGCTGTATCATCACTCGACGCTGCGCAACATCCCCGGACTGCGGGAGATGATGCCGGTGCCGGAGCTGTGGATCTGCCCGGAGGACGCGAAGAAGTACGGGATCGGGCACGGGAAGTGGACCTGGATCGAATCGGCCCGCGGAAAGATCCGCGCGGTGGCGAACGTCACGAAGGCCATCCGCCCGGGTATCGTTTACATGGAGCGCTTCTGGCATCCGGAGACGCTGAACACGAAGACGCACGGGTGGCAGGAGACGAATGTGAACGTTCTCACGCGGTCGGAAGCCCCGTTCAATGATGTGGTCGGCACACATGTCCTGCGCGGCTTCCAGGTGAAAGTCTATCCGGCGGACAGCGCGCCGGAGGGGATCTGGACGAAACCGTCTGATTTCAAGAGCTGGCTGACGGTCGGCAGAACGTGAGCGGGAATGCTCATGCACGGACATGACCCGCAGAATGTCCGGCCAGAATGCCGGACCGCACGGAGGAGATCCGAATGAAGAAACAATATGCGATGGTGGTCGAAGTCGACCGCTGCATCGGCTGCCGCGGCTGCCAGGTCGCCTGTAAATTCGAGCATGACGTGGCGCTCGGCACTTCGCGCTGCCACACGTATACGATGGGCCCGGTCGGAACGTTTCCGCACCTGTCCATGTATTTCCTGACAGTCCAGTGCCAGCAGTGTGAAAACCCTGCCTGCACGGAGGTCTGCCCCACGGGTGCCTGCTATAAGAGCGAGGAGGACGGTGTGATCCGGATCGACCCGGAGACCTGCATCGGCTGCCGGAGCTGCCAGAGAGCATGCCCGTTTCAGGCGAATAACTTCAACCGCGAGATGCGCATCATGGACAAATGCACGCTCTGTGACAGGCTGCGCGAGATCGGAGAGGAGCCTGCCTGCGTCAGAAGCTGCTCCGGGGGCGCGCTGCACTGCGGGGATATCCTGGATCCGGCGAGCGAGGTCTCGAAGCTTCTCGCGGCCAATGAAGGCCATGTCTATACCCTGAAGGACGAGAACGGCTGCGGCCCGTCCGGGCGGTTTATCCTGAAGAAAGAGGCGTGGATCGAAGAGCTGCCGTTCGTGTTTGAGCAGGCCATGAGGGAGGGGCGGTATGATGACTGAGAACAGAATGATCGAGTTGACCGCGGCCCGGGCGGCCATGTACCGCTTCCTGGGCGGCCTGTATCTCATGGAGGTGGACCGGGAGCAGCTGGCGCTTTTGAAGGCATTGACCTTCCCCGAGGTGACCGGTGACAGCGACGCGGACCGGGATCTGCGGGAAGGATACGCGCTGCTGCGGGAGGAGATCGGCAGGATCACCGAAGAAGATCTGGATGATCTGGCTGCGGATTATGCCAAGGTGTTTCTCGCCGCGGGCGATGCCGCGGGGCGTGCCGCTTTCCCCTATGAATCCGTCTATGTGGATAAAAGACGGCGCGTGGGCGGCAGTACACAGATGCAGATGCGCGCGCTCTATCTCGAGCGGGGCCTGACGCCGGATCCGGACGCTTACCGGACCATGGAGGATCACATCGGACTGATGCTGGAATATCAGGCGGACATCTGCGGGGAGCTGGCCGCGGCGATCGAGGCCGGCGACGGGGCGAAGGCAGAGGAGATCCGAAGCGAGCAGAAGGACTTTTTGAAGCAGCATCTGACCAACTGGGCTTTTTCGTTCGCTGCGGACGTGATCCGTTACGCGGAGCGGGATTTCTATAAAGGCGCGGCGAAGATCACGAGCGGCTTTTTAAAGAAGGAAGCAGAACTGCTGGAAGAGCCAATGCAGAAAGGAGCCGACGCATGGGATATCGGGTAAGCACGGAACGGATGAATGAGATCCTCACAGCGCTTTCGGACCGGTATCAGGTGTACGGTCCGCGCTGGGATGCGCAGAAAAAGCGTGTACAGTATGCTCAGGTCCGAAACGTCGGGCAGATCGTGTATGACCGGCAGTCCGACTTTTCGCCGAAAGCGGCGTTTTACCCGGTCTCGCAGGTGATGTTCTCGTTTCGCGAAGACGGGGTGGAAGAACAGGTTCCGGCGGATGAGCGGGGAATCCTGATCTTCGCCAGGGCATGTGATCTGAACGCCATAAGACGTCAGGACGCCCTGTTCCTGAAGAACGGCGGTGCGGAAGACCTCTTTTATAAACGCATGCGTGAGCGCGTGAAGTTCGTGCTGATGGAGTGCGCGGAAAGCTTTGAAAACTGTTTCTGCGCCTCGCTGGGGACCAATGTCGCGGAAGAGTATGCCATGGCCGTGCGGTTCGGTGCGGATGACCTGCTGGTGCAGGTGAAGGACGCGGCGTTTGCGGATCTGTTCGCGGCGGAGGAAGAGGCGGAGTTTACTGTCCGTTTCATTGAAGAAAACCGGAAGAAACTGCGGATCCCGGATATCCGCAGAGAGAATCTGAAAGAGATCAGTGACCTGCCGTTCTGGTCGAAGTTTGACGATCAGTGCATCGGCTGCGGCGGCTGCAATACCGTCTGCGGTACCTGCACCTGCTTCGACACGGTCGATGTTGTGTACACGGAGGGCGGCAGAGAAGGCGAACGCCGCCGCGTCTGGTCCGGCTGTATGCTCGAGGACTTCACCGAGACGGCCGGGGGCGTCCGCGCCAGAAAGACCCGCGGCGCGAATATGCGCTTTAAAGTCTTCCACAAATTCTATGATTATCAGGTCCGCTTCGGCGAACAGATGTGCGTCGGGTGCGGGCGCTGCGATATCCGCTGCCCGAAGGAGATCTCGTTTTTTGATACGGTCTGCGAGCTGCATGATGAGATCGAGGAGCATGGCCTTGCGGCGCACGCAGATTCTTCGTGTGTGGATGCCGCGGCCGGCATGGATGTCATTGCGAACCGAGATCCTGCCGCGAGCAACGGCAATATCATGAAACCCGAACCGCACCGGATCCTGAAGATCGTGCAGGAGACGAAGGCGGAATTCACGTTCCGCGTGGAGTTCTCCGAGCCCGGCGCGTTCGGACAGTTCTGTATGTTGTCGGTGCCCAAGGTCGGTGAAGCCCCTATCTCCATCAGCGGGACCGGCGACGGCTGGGTCGAGTTCACCATCCGCAAGGTCGGCCGGCTGACAGACGGAGTTTTTGAGCTCCGCGAGGGAAGCATGCTGTATCTGCGCGGGCCCTACGGCCATCCCTGGCCGGTGGAGGAATTCGAGGGGCCGGATCAGCATCTGGTCGTGATCAGCGGCGGGACCGGCCTGGCGCCGGTGCGGACCATGCTGAATCATTTCTGTGAGCATCCGGACAAGATCGCCTCCGTGCATCTGATTGCGGGCTTTAAAGATCTGTCGGGCGTCCTGTTCGACGAAGACCGCGCGCGCTGGGCCGCGGCGGAGAAGTTCCGCACCATCTACACGCTGGACGAGGGTGCGCCGGAAGGGGCGGAGGCCGCGTTCGAGACCGGCATGGTGACGGCGCACATTGACCGGATTCCGTTTGTGGACTTTGGAGGAAATTATCATGTGGCCATCGTAGGTCCGCCGCCCATGATGCATTTCACGGCGCTGGCCTGCCTGAAGCAGGGCGTGCCCGAGGACCGGATCTGGGTCTCCTTCGAGCGGAAGATGCAGTGCGCGGTCGGAAAATGCGGCCATTGCAAGATCAATGAGACGTACGTCTGTCTCGAGGGTCCGGTGCTGCATTATCCGAAGGCGCGGACACTGTTTGACTGAGCCATATATAAATATATTTTTTAAATATGGAAAAGTTTTTTGAATTTTACGCCCCTATTTATAAAGATTATAATAGAAATACTTTATTGAATTATATAACCATGTATCTATCAACCATTCCGGATGAGGCATCATCCGATACAAAACAGGAGGATCACACATGGCTAAATTCATATCTGCGCAGGAAGCCGCGGATTTCGTCCAGGACGGAATGACCGTCATGGTCGGCGGCTTTCTGGGCTGCGGGAATCCACACAACATCATTGACGAGGTGGTAAAAAAGGGCGTAAAGGATCTGACCATCATTGCCAATGACAGCCCCGCCACCGGTTTCGGCCTCGCCAAACTCATCGACGAGCACCGCGTGAAACGCCTGATCGCATCGCATGTCGGCATGAATCAGAACGTCGCGGACCAGATGAACGCCGGCGAGCTGGAAGTCTGGCTGATCCCGCAGGGTTCGCTCGCGGAGATGATCCGCGCGGGCGGCGGCGGACTCGGCGGCGTGCTGACCCAGACGGGTCTGGGCACCCTGGTCGAGGAGAGCCCGCTGGTCGACCGGAAGATCGAGATCGACGGGAAAGAGTATCTGCTCATGAAACCCGTGCACGGGGACATTGCCCTGATCAACGGTTATAAAGTGGATAAGAACGGGAACGTCTGGTACCGCGGCACCACCCGCAACTTTAACAACCTGGTCGCGACTGCGGCCGATACCGTGATCTGCGAAGCGGACAATGTCGTCGAAGTCGGCGAGATCGCGCCGGAGGATGTGGTCACGCACGGGATCTTCGTGGATTATATCGTGGACGGAGGTGCGCTGAATGGATAAGACCCAGATCAAAAACACGATCGCTGCCCGCGTGGCGAAAGAACTGAAGGACGGCGATGTCGTAAACCTCGGCATCGGCATCCCCACGCTGGTCCCGAACTTCCTCCCGGAGGACGTTCACCTGACCCTGCACGCCGAGCTGGGCTGCATCGGAGCAGGCCCCAGACCGGATGACGCGGACGCCATCCCGCACATCGTGGATGCGGGCGGAGCGCCGTCGTCTCACATGCCGGGCGCGGCGTTCATTGACAGCGCGACCTCGTTTTGCATCATTCGCGGCGGCCACGTCGATGCGACCATCCTCGGCTGCCTGGAGTGCGACGAAGAGGGAAATCTCTCGAACTGGATCATCCCCGGCAAGCGCATGCCCGGCATGGGCGGCGCCATGGATCTGGTCGTGGGCGCGAAGAAGGTCATCGTGGCCATGGAGCACACCGCGAAAGGAAATCCGAAGATCCTGAAGAAGTGCCGTCTCCCGCTGACCGCCATGAAGTGCGTGAACATGATCATCACCGAGATGGGCGTGATCGATGTCACGCCGGACGGCCTGGTCCTGAAGGAGATCAACCCGGAGTTTACGGTCGAGGATGTGCAGGCCGCCACGGAGGCGACGCTGATCATCAGCCCCGACCTGAAGCCCATGCTTTGAGGGGATGGCGAAAGAACCGTTCCTTAAGAAAAAGACAACTGTCCTTAAGTGAAGCGACAGAAATTTAAAGGAGGTACCCTATGGTAGCTGTAGAAAAAGATTTTGTCAGTAAGATGTTTTCCGTCGAAGGAAAAGTGGCCATGGTCACCGGCGCGACCGGCGCTCTGGGCTGCGTGCTGGCGAAGGCGTATGGTTACGCCGGCGCGAAGGTCTTCATGACCGGCCGTAATGAGAAGAAGCTGCAGGCTCTGCAGGATGAGTTCCAGGCTGAGGGCATCGACTGCGCGTACTTCGTGGCGGATCCTCAGGTTGAGGACGACGTGAAGGCTCTGGTCGCGGCGTGCGTGGAGAAGTACGGCGAGGTGAACATCCTGGCTATCTGCCACGGCTATAACAAGCCCGCGAACATTCTGGATCAGTCCGTCGAAGACTGGCAGTTCATCATGGACGCCGACTGCAAGTCCGTGTACATCGTCTGCAAGTACGTGGCCGAGCAGATGGTCGCGCAGGGCAAGGGCGGAAAGATGATCGTCGTGACCTCGCAGCGCTCGAAGCGCGGTATGGCCGGCTACACCGGTTACTGCACGTCGAAGGGCGGCGCGGACCTGATGGTCTCCTCCATGGCCTGCGACCTGACCGCAAAGTACGGGATCAATGTCAACTCCCTCTGCCCGACCGTGTTCCGCTCCGACCTGACCGAGTGGATGTTCGATCCGGATTCGGAAGTGTATAAGAACTTCCTGAAGAGAGAGCCCATCGGCCGCCTGGCCGAGCCGAGCGATTTCGTCGGCTTCGCGCTGTTCCTGTCCTCGTCGGCCAGTGATTTCATGACCGGCGCGAACTACGACTGCTCGGGCGGATACCTGACCTGCTGATGCCGGTCCCGGAGCTCACTGTTAAGGAGGATACACATGGCGAAGAAAACGATCATCACAGTCGCATGCACGGGTGCGTGGCCCAAGAAAGAAAACAACCCGAACGTTCCCATGACGCCGCAGGAGATCGCGGACGACGTCTATGACTGCTGGCAGGCCGGAGCTGCCGTGGCTCACCTGCACATGCGCGACGACGAGGGGAACGGTACCATGAGCGCGGACAAGTTCCGCGAGACCGTGACACTGCTTCGCGAACAGCATCCGGACTGCGACATCGTCCTGAACCTGACGACCTCCGGCGATC
>CAYLPO010000008.1:0-16013 GCA_964385575.1 uncultured Lachnospiraceae bacterium
GGCGCACCATCGACGGCGTGGCGAAGAGCAGCCGCGTAGCCCGCGACAGGATCAAGTGGGCCATGGATTATCTCATGGAGAAGGGCTATGTGACCGAGCGGAAGATCAGGACACGCGCGAAAGGAAATGCGGGCAATGCCGCAGAGGGCTCGAAGAACGGCGCCGGCCAGGGCGCGAAGGACGGAGCGAAGGAGAATGCGGAGCGGCAGGTGAAGGTCCTGAGCGTGGACTGGAATGCCGTGAAGAAGGACGGCATCTGGGGGAAACTGAAGTGACCGTGTAAAAGACACGGTATGAGGATGAGATGACAGACGAGAAGATCCGCGCGCTGGCCGTGACGGAGGCGCTGAAAACCGAATACCCCGGTGCGGAATGCACGCTGGATTATGACGATGCCTGGAAGCTTCTGGTGGGCGTGCGCCTGGCAGCGCAGTGTACGGATGAGCGGGTAAATGTCATCACGGAAAAACTCTATGCGAAGTATCCCACGCCGCAGGCGCTGGCGGACGCGGGCGCCGATGCGATCGAGGAGATCGTCCGGCCCTGCGGTCTGGGGAAATCAAAAGCGAGGGACATCCATGCCTGCATGAGCATGCTGGTGCATGAGCTGGGCGGGAAGGTCCCGGACACCATGGAAGGGCTGCTGGCGCTGCCGGGCGTCGGCAGGAAGAGCGCGAACCTGGTGTTGGGAGATGTGTTCGGGAAGCCGGCCATGGTGTGCGATACGCATTGCATCCGCATCATGAACCGGTTGGGATTTGTTTCGACCAAAGACCCGAAGAAGGTGGAGGACCGCATGTGGGAGCTGTTCCCGGCGGAGGAGGGCTCGGACCTGTGCCATCGCCTGGTGCTTCACGGGCGCGCGGTGTGTTCTGCCCGGACGAAGCCGGATTGTGAGCGGTGTGTGCTGAGCGGTTTGTGTCCGCGGGAAGGCGTAAAAGAATAACGGCCGGGCGGGCCGGAAAGGCTCGCTCAGCCGTGATATCATCAACCTTGATATTATTCGAAGATCCTGGGGATGCCGTCCACCATGGCGAAGCAGACCGCCTCGCCGGTGACGACCTCCGAACGGCCGGAAGTGAGTTCCGTGACCGCCGAAGCAAACGCGTCGTCAGACGCTTCCGGAACCAGAAGACGGTAGGTCACGCGGTCGGCCCAGTCCTCCTTCAGGGAGCGGACGCCGTGCGCGGCCAGGATGCCGCCGAGCCGGCCTACATGTGTGTAGTCGATCTCAAGCCGGCACACGATTGCGGGAACTTTTTCGATGATCTCCGCCGCCTGAACGGCTTCTGCCGCCGCTGCGGCGTAGGCGCGGGAAAGCCCGCCGGTACCAAGCAAGGTACCGCCGAAATACCGGGTCACCACGAGACAGACCTCGTGCAGCCCGGCCCCCTGCAAGGCATGCAGGATGGGAAGTCCCGCGGTCTGCGAAGGCTCCCCGTCGTCCGAGACCCGCGTGATCTCGGGGCCGCTGCCGCCGGACGGGCAGAGAAATGCGAAGCAGTGATGCCGCGCGTCCGGGTGCCTTTTTCGGATCTGTTCGATAAACGCCAGAGCCTCCTGTTCGCAGGAGACCGGGGCCAGATCCCCGATGAAGCGAGACCGCTTTTCGGTGACTTCCCCGCAGCTCTGTGAGATAATAGTAAGATAAGGTTCTCGCATAAAGACCTCCTCCGTAACATTGTACGGATGCGGGGCGACCGGTGCAAGCATCGTTAAGGGAGAAAACAGATTGAATTACGGAAGTGAATCGACAGAAAAGGAACTCGAGGCTGCCAAAGAAGCCAAAAAGCCGAAGGAGCGGAAATTCCATCCGGTGCTGAATGCCATCGGGTGGGTCGTGTTCGTGTTCTTTGCCGTGATCATCATTGCCGGAGCGGCGGCGTTCGGCTGCATCAAGGGCATTATCGACAAGGGACCGGATGTTGACGAGATCAGCGTCTCAGCCGAAGGTTATTACTCGACCATTTACGATGCCGACGGGAATGAGATCCAGACCCTGTTGCAGGCCGGCTCGAACCGAACGTTCGTCGCGTACGAGGATATCCCGGATCATGTCGTGGATGCGTTCGTCGCGATCGAAGATAAGTCCTTCTGGGAACATCCGGGTATCGATCCGCAGGGCATCCTCCGCGCCATTCGGGGCATCCTTCAGGGCGATGAGGTGACTTCGGGCGCCAGCACCATCACGCAGCAGCTGATCAAGAACAATGTCTTCGGCGGCGGCATGGAGGAGAGCTGGGGTGATAAGCTCGTGCGAAAGATCCAGGAGCAGTGGCTCGCTGTCCAGCTGACGCGCATCATGTCGAAAGAAGACGTGATGGAGAATTACCTGAATACCATCAACCTCGCGCATAACACGCTGGGCATCGGCACGGCGGCGGAGCGGTATTTCGGAAAAGAGGTCAGCGAGCTGACTCTGTCCGAGGCGACGGTGATCGCGGCGATCACTTCGAACCCCAGCCGCTGGGATCCGATCAATCACCCGCAGGATAATGCGAGACGCCGCGAGATCGTGTTGAATAACATGGTCGATCTGGGCTATATCACCGAAGCTGAGCGCGATGAGGCGCTCGAGGATCCGGTCTATCGGCGCGTCGCTGCCAATGATGCCCGTTATCTGGAAGAAGAGACCGGCATCTACTCGGCGTTCGTGGATTCGCTGGTGACGCAGCTCATGGAGGATCTGCAGGAGGATCTGGGGCTTTCCTATGCCGCGGCGCAGCATATGCTGTATTCCGGCGGACTCCAGATCTATGCGACGCAGGATCCGGACTGCCAGGCGGTAGTTGACGCCGAGATCAATAACCTGGACAATTACGGCCGTCAGGAGTTCGGAATTACCACTTACGCGCTTTCGGTGGAAGATCCGAGCGGTGAAGTCACGAACTGGTCCGAGGGACATATCAAGCTGACTTTGGGGCTGGAGGACCTGGTCTTTAATTCCGAAGAGGAAGCGCAGGCCGCCATCGAGGCGTTTAAGGCGGAGGTCGTGGGACCGGGCGATGAGATCATCGGCGAACGGGTGGATATCACCCTGCAGCCGCAGGTGTCCTTCGTCCTGATGGATCAGACGAACGGCCATGTGCTGGCACTTTCGAACGGGCGCGGAGAGAAGACGACATCGCTTTCGCTGCAGCGCGCGACCGCTTCCACCAGACAGCCCGGTTCGGTCTTTAAGGTAGTGTCCTCGTTTGCACCGGCCATGGAAGCCACGGGCGCCACGCTGGCTACGGTGTTCTACGATGCGCCGTTTGTTTATAACGGAAAGAATATCGGAAACTGGTGGGGTGGTACCTATACCGGATATTCGAACATCCGCCAGGGCATCACGTTCTCGATGAACGTCGTGGCTGCCCGCTGCCTGATCGAGCGGGTCTCACCGCTTCTGGGCATGCAGTTCTGTGAGCGGTTCGGTATCCACACGCTGGTGGAATCCGAGACGCTGGCGGACGGCACCGAGCTGACGGACCTGACCGCGGCCATGGCGCTGGGCGGCCTGACGCACGGCGTAAAGAACATTGAGATCACGGGCGCTTACGCTTCCATCGCAAACGGCGGCGTGTTCAATGAACCGCTGCTCTACACACGGGTCCTGGATCATCAGGGCAATGTGCTGATCGATAATGAGGCGGAGCAGGATACCCATCGCGTGCTCTCCGAGGAAAACGCCTGGCTTCTGACGGACGCCATGCAGGACTCCACCGAGCCGCACTCTTACTTTACGCTGGGGATCGGTTCGACCAGTACCCGGGCCCACATTGACGGCATGTCGACTGCCGGCAAGTCCGGTACCACGCAGGATTCGAACGACCAGTGGTTCGTGGGATATACGCCTTACTACACCGGCGGTATCTGGATCGGCTATGATGATAACGGGACGCTCTCCGGTGCGGATCCCATCATCAAGAATATCTGGCATAATATTATGCAGGAACTGACCGTGGGACGCGGGCTGCCCGATCCGGGTTTCCCTATGCCTTCGACGATCACCTCCGCGACGGTTTGCGCACGGTGCGGAAACCTGGCTGTAGGCGGGCTCTGCACGAGTGATCCCAGACCCGGCGTGGTTTATAATGAGTTCTTCGCACCCGGAACCATCCCGACTCAGACCTGCACCTGCCACGTGCAGGCGGAGGTGTGTGCGGTGAGCGGAATGCTGCCCTCCGAGGACTGCGAGACCCGCGAGGTCCGCACCTTCATGAACCCGAGTCTGGCGGGCGGCGGAACGTATGACTCCGGGCTGCTGCCGCCGGGTCAGGTCTGCACGGCGTGTACGGAAGCGCGGATTGCGGAAGAGGAGAGTGCAGCGGCTGAGAGCGAGGCTGCAGAGGGCGGCTCCGAAAGCGGCGGCTCAGGCGGAAACTCTGAAAGCGGCGACTCGGGCGAAGGAGGATCCGGCGGTTCTGGCGGCGGCGAATCTGATTCGGGCGGAGGATCCGAAAGCGGCGAATAATATCATAGACACAGAGAAACCAAAAGGGCGGGACGCGTCAGAAAACGTGTCCCGCCCTTGTTTTTGGTTATTCGGATGCACCGTGGTGAAACCCTGTCGGCTTCAGCGCTCCTCCTCCGCGAGCTCCGCCCGGTATCGCGCGATCGCTTCTCTCATGCTTTCCGGGCTAGGAGCGCCCTTCGTCACGCGCCTCTCGACGCAAGTCTTCAGACTGATGGCCTCGTAGATATCTTCCTGGAAGACCGGAGACAGCTTTCTATATTCCTCCAGGGGAAGCTCGTCCAGCGAGATCCCCCGGTCGATGCAGGTCAGCACCAGCGCTCCGACGATTCCGTGCGCGTCGCGGAACGGCACACCGCCGCGCACCAGATAGTCCGCGACATCTGTCGCGTTCGTAAATCCGGAAGCCGCGCTCCGGGCCATCCGCTCGGGACGGAAACGAACTTCCGCCATCATGGCGGTGAACAGCGTGACGCAGTCGTGCACGGTATCCAACGCGTCGAATACGCGTTCCTTGTCCTCCTGCATGTCTTTATTATAGGCCAGCGGAATGCCCTTCATGGTCACGAGCAGACTCATGAGATCACCGTAGACCCGCCCGGTCTTTCCGCGGACCAGCTCGGCAATGTCGGGGTTTTTCTTCTGCGGCATGATACTGCTGCCGGTGCTGAATCCGTCTGAGATCTCGATGAAGCGGTATTCGTCGGAATTCCAGAGAATGACCTCCTCGCAAAAGCGGGAGAGGTGCATCATGATCAGAGAAAGCGCTGACAACGACTCGATGCAGTAGTCCCGGTCCGAGACCGAGTCCATCGAGTTTCCGGTCGCACGGTCAAATTCCAGCAGCTCCGCGACATACTCGCGGTCCAGAGGGTAGGTGGTGCCGGCCAGCGCCGAGGCTCCCAGCGGGCATTCATTCATCCTCACGAGGCAGTCAGCGATACGCCCGCGGTCGCGGCGGAACATCTCGTAATAGGCGCCGATGTGATGCGCGAGCGTGACCGGCTGTGCCTTCTGCAGGTGCGTGAAGCCGGGCATCCAGGTCTCGATGTTTTCCTCCATGATGGAAAGCAGTACCTTCTGCAGCTCGCGCAGTTCGGCATTGACCTCGGCCATCTCCCCGCGCACATACATGCGCATGTCGAGCGCGACCTGGTCATTCCGGCTGCGTCCGGTATGCAGTTTACGCCCCGGCTCTCCGATCCGCTCGGTCAGCGTACTCTCAATAAAGCTGTGGATATCTTCCTGGCTCATGTCGATCTGCAGCGTTCCCTCCGCGAGATCCTTCGCGATAGAGGCCAGCCCTTTAATGATGGCATCGCAGTCCTCCGGCGGGAGGATCCCCTGCTTTTTCATCATCGCGGCATGAGCCATGCTTCCGCGGATGTCTTCCGCGGCGAGTCGCCGGTCGTAGGAGAGGGAGGCATTGAACGCAAATGCGCGTTCATCCGTGCCTTCGGTAAATCGTCCGCCCCATAATTTCATACTGTTTCCTCCGGTTGTTTTTCCTTCTTTGCTTTTCTGCGGTCCATGCCGCCTTTCACCGCGGTGCACACTGCAAAGAGCGCTGCGGCTCCCAGGCTGATCATGCCGCCTTCTTTCAGGCCTCTGACATGATAGTCGAAAGTGATCTCGTGGGTGCCGGGTTCTGTTTTGACGGCATACCAGGCTCGCTCGACTGCCTCAGACTCCAGTCTGGAAGGCGGGATTTCGGTTCCGTCGACGGTCACGGTCCATCCGGCGTCATAGGGGATGGAGACGATCAGCCGTCCGCTCTCATCCGCGGTCACGGTTCCGCTCACGTGTGTGTCGGTGAATTCCGTGATCTCCCAACTGTGTTCCGCGATCCGATCCATAGCACGGGCATAGACTGCGTCGTTTACGATTTTTACGACCGCGGGAACCGGTTCGCCTTCATTGTCCGTGAGTGTGATCACCGCGCCGGGATTGACATATCCCAGATCCAGAAGATAGCCGCGGCTGACTTTTGTAAAGGAACGGGTGCTGCCGTCGATCACCGCGGTCACATCGTCGACATTTGTATCTGTCACATAAGCATAGCACAGGCCTGCATGATCGGCAGTCCAGGTCCCGGTCTCTTCCGAGGCGGGAACCTCGAAGAACAGACGTTCAAACCCGGTCAATGCACGGATCAGAGCGGACCGGCGCTCGAAGGGGTCATTGCCCGCAATGCCCCGGATCTGGCCATAGGCTTCATCGCTGATCAGGAAGCCGAGCGACTGCGCGCCTTGGTTGCGATAGAGATAATAACCGTCCTGTTCCGCAAGCTGTTCATAGATCTGCGAGCCGGCGAGAGCACCGTCTTTCGAAAGAACATAGCGCACGCCTGTGAGCGCCTGCATAATTTCGGTCATGCCGTTCGCGGAATAAGCGTTCACGGAATGATCGCTGCCGAAACGCCGGTAAAATTTGCCGACGGCATCGTTCGTGGTTGAAGAGAAGACGGAAGCGGCGCGGTAGCCGAGCCAGGCACCGTCGTTCCTCGTAAGCCGCGAGCGCTGATCCTTTTCCACGCGGTAGAAGAGGGTATCAGCGTCCTCTTCTGCGATCTGCAGGAAGGATTCATAGGCATCATAGCCGGCCAGGTAGCTGTCCCGGCTGTTCTCGGGAATACCGGTGGCGATCAGATTTGAGAAGAGTTCGACGGCCAGAATGATGCAGGCCAGCGCGAGCGCGGCGCGCGGCCTGAGCACTCCCGCACGGCCGCCTCCGACCAGCATCGCAAAGATGATTACCAGTCCGACGGTGGCCGCCAGGACCAGTTTCGGCGTCTCGGGAATGTCTGTCAGAACGGCCATCACGATCAGAAAGGCCGATGCGCCCGCTGCACAGAAAAACACCGCACGAACACGCTGCCTGCGGATCCGCCGAACCGCATCATAGCACAGAGCCAGGACCACGGCAATGTACAGAAACGACTGGCGGCAGGGCAGGCTGTTCGGATAATGAAAGCCATGCCAGATATAGTTCAGAACGTTCGTTGAGAAGGACAGCAGCATAAAAGCCAGCAGCGCCGCATAGGCGATCTTTTCTCTTACCCGCGCCTTCGGACAGGCAAAATACAGCGGGATCAGCAGGAATACCGCGGCTCCGCAGTAAATATTCGGCCAATGGTTCAGCGCCTGTTCGGTGGTTACGGCTACACTGTGGCGCGTCAGCACTTCCAACAGGTTGAAGTAGAGCGTGAACGTCTGAGGGAACGTCGAAGAGGCGGAGGCGGTCGCCTGCAGCGCCAGAAACTCCGGCACGACCAGCACTGCGGAGATACCGCCCGCGATGATCGAGTAGAGGATAAAGCGCAGGATCATGGATCCGTAGTCGTTTTTGATCTTCGCGCGGACATAGATCGGACGGCCGTCTTCCGTAAATAGGGGAAGCCCGTTCTCATCCTTTCTGCGGCGCACCGCGGAAGTCGGGAGCACGATCATCTGCACCACAAACCAGAGGACCGCGAAAATGCAGATCATGATGGCAATGTAGAAGTTCACCAGGATGGCCAGCGCGAGCGTCAGGCAGTACACCCAGGCCTTTCCCTCGCGGACGAGCTTCTCAATGCCCAGAAGTACCAGCGGCGCGAGAATGATGGAATTCATCCACATGATATTCCAGCTGTAGGCTACGACGAAGGCGCTCAGTGCGTAAGCCCAGGCAAACGGAACCGCCAGAATGCTGTTTCCGCGGCCGTGATAACGCAGGAAGAGCGCGAATGTCAGCCCGCACAGACCGGTCTTCAGAGCGACCAGATAGGTGATAAATTCAATGACATGCGCCCGCGGCAGGAAACGCAAAAGCCAGTTAAAGGGATCTGCCAGATAGTAGGCGTAGATCGCGATAAAGTTCGAGCCGCCGCCGATGTTCCAGGAATAAGCCAGGCTGCCGCCGGTCTGGAGCTTGTTCAGCATTTCGGCGGTGAACGGCGCGTATTGATGGTAGAGATCGGTCCGCAGAAACATGTGGTCCCCGAACGGATAGATCCCTTTTACGATAAACGCAGCCAGCATGATCAGCACCGGCACCAGAAATGCCGGAAGAAGAACGGAGGCAGCGCTGCGGATTTTAGCGGAATTGTCCATTGCTTTTTTCATAGGAAATATTTTATTGCCCGGAGCGGTAATTGTAAAGAAAGCCGGCGCGGCATATAGAAAAAGCTTGGATTGAATCCCGAAGAATCCGGGCGGAAAGGTTGACACCTGTTCCGTACGGGTGCTAATATCTTACAAACGATAAGTAGAGGTCGCGTCTGACATCAGTAAAAGCTCTGATATCTCCGGGATAAGTGAGGGGCTGTGAAAGGGGAGGACGCCGAAGGACGAAGCCGCCGGAGCGGCCGGGTTCCTGGGCGGGCGGTGAAGAACCGTCTGACTGTCACCGGACGGTGGAGAGCTACGGTATCAGGATTTCGCGCGTGCCGCGAAGTTAGGGTGCATTGTGGAGCCGGCCGTGTGGCCGGTTTTTATATGACCGGCTCTTACATTTTTAAGGAGGGTACTATGTCGATTTTTAAAGGTGCGGGAGTGGCCATCGTAACTCCCTTTCATGAGGACGGAAGCGTCAATTATGAGAAGCTGCAGCAGCTGATCGATTGGCAGATCGCGAACGGAACGGATGCCATTATCATCTGCGGCACCACGGGCGAGTCCGCAACACTGACCGAAGCGGAGCACGAGGAAGTCGTGCGGTTTGCCATTCAGGCAGTGGATCATAGGGTCCCCATCATTGCCGGGACGGGCTCTAATGCGACCGATACCGCGATCATGCTGTCGCAGGCGGCGGAAAAGGACGGCGCGGACGCGCTGCTGCTTGTGACCCCTTACTATAATAAGGCGACGCAGAACGGCCTGTTTGCGCATTATAAGGCCATCTCGGATGCGGTGAACATCCCCATGATCGTGTATAACGTTCCCAGCCGCACCGGCGTGAATATTCTTCCGGAGACCATGGCGCGCATGGCGAAAGAGATCGAGCATGTCGTGGCAGTGAAGGAGGCGAGCGGGAATATCTCCCAGATCGCGAAGCTGGCCGCGCTGGCGGGTGATACGCTGGATATCTATTCGGGCAATGACGACCAGATCATCCCCATCATGTCGCTGGGCGGCATCGGCGTCATTTCCGTGCTCTCGAATATCGCGCCGCAGCAGACGCATGACATCTGCCAGGCGTTCTTTAACGGGGATACCGCGAAGGCTGCGAAACTGCAGCTGGATGCCATGGACCTGATCGGTTCGCTGTTCTGTGAGGTGAATCCCATCCCGGTGAAGACCGCCATGAACATGATGGGCATGAACGCGGGCCCGCTGCGGATGCCCATGACACCCATGGAGGAGAAAAACGCGGAGAGACTGCGCGCCAGTCTGGAAAACTACGGTCTGCTGGTGTAAAGAAGATCCCTGTAGAAAGAGATTCCGGCAGAAAGAGATCTTTAAAGGAGAGTGAAACATGGTCAGAGCAATCTTACACGGCTGCAAAGGCCGCATGGGAAGATTTATCACGGAGATGGCCGCGGAAGACGCCGGCATTGAGATCGTCGCCGGTGTGGATATGGGAGAAGATCCCGGCCTGGGATACCCTTTTTATAACAGCGTGACTGACGTGACCGAGGAAGCTGACGTCGTAATTGATTTCAGCACAGCTGCGGCGGTCGACGGACTTTTAGATGCCTGCGCGGAGAAGGGTGTGGGCGTGATCATCTGCACCACGGGTCTCTCAGAGGGACAGCTGGAGCATCTGGCAGCTACGACCGTGCGGATCCCGGTGCTGAGGTCCGCGAATATGTCGCTGGGCATTAATTTGCTGATGAAGATCCTGCAGCCTATGGCGAAGACGCTGGCGGCGGCCGGGTTTGATATCGAGATCGTCGAAAAGCATCATAATCAAAAGCTGGACGCGCCGAGCGGAACGGCGATCGCTCTTGCGGATTCGATCAATGAAGCGATGGACGGCGCCTACGATTACACGTTTGACCGTTCGCAGCGCAGACAGAAGAGAGATCCGAAAGAGATCGGATTCTCGGCGGTCCGCGGCGGGAGTATCGTGGGCGAACACGATGTGATCTTTGCCGGAAAGGACGAGGTCGTGACGGTGTCGCACACCGCGTTCTCCCGCGCGATCTTCGCAAACGGCGCCATTCAGGCCGCGAAGTTCCTGGCGGGGAAGCCGGCGGGGTTCTATACTATGGCGGATGTGCTGTAAGGCGGACTGAGCATGGACTGAGGAGAAGAGGGCCGCGTAAGAGTGCTAGCACTTTTACGCGGCCTTCTTTGACGAAGGACATGTGAAGGCGCAACATCATCGAGCGGCCCGAAGGGCTGCGAGATGCATGTTTGCGTCTGGCTCAGTCCGCCGGCCAGGGCAGGAGTGCTTGCACTTTTGCCCGGCTCTTTTAGGCTTCTTGACGCTTACAGGGACTGATAGTAAAATATGTACGATTATGGGCAGAGGCTTAATGGACCGAAAACACCCGGTTTTCCATTCTAAAACAGGTGTTATTTATAGATTTGAGCATTGCCCGGCGCCATATCAAAGGCGCACGCGTAAAATTTAAACACAGATGAGAGGATTGGAAAGATGAAGATCTACGATGAGTTGAAAGCCAGAGGCCTGATCGCGCAGGTCACGGACGAGGAAGAAGTCGCTGAGCTGCTGAATAACGGCAAGGCTACTTTTTATATCGGTTTTGACGCGACGGCCGACAGCCTTCATGTAGGTCATTTCATGGCACTGTGCCTGATGAAGCGCCTGCAGCAGGCGGGGAACCGCCCCATTGCCCTGCTCGGCGGCGGAACCACCATGGTCGGCGACCCTTCGGGCCGCACGGATATGCGTCAGATGCTGACACAGGAACAGATTCAGGCGAACGCGGACCGCTTTAAGGTCCAGATGGAGAAGTTCGTGGATTTCTCTGATGGGAAAGCCCTGATGCTGAACAATGCGGATTGGCTGCTGAATCTGAACTATGTGGAGCTGCTGCGCGAAGTCGGCGCGCATTTTTCCGTGAATAACATGCTGCGCGCGGAATGCTACAAACAGCGTATGGAGCGCGGCCTGTCATTCCTGGAGTTCAACTACATGATCATGCAGAGCTATGACTTCTATCACATGTTCAAGGAGTATAACTGCGTAATGCAGTGCGGCGGTGACGATCAGTGGTCGAACATCCTCGGCGGCACGGAGCTTATCCGCAGAAAGCTGGGCAAGGACGCCTACGGTATGACCATTACCCTGCTTCTGACCTCGGAAGGGAAGAAGATGGGCAAGACTCAGAAGGGCGCGGTCTGGCTGGATCCCGAGAAGACCAGTCCTTACGAGTTCTACCAGTACTGGAGAAATGTCGATGACGCGGATGTTCTGAAGTGCCTTCGCATGCTCACGTTCCTGCCTCTGGAGCAGATCGATGAGATGAGCAGCTGGGAAGGCAGCCAGCTGAATGAGGCGAAGGAGATCCTGGCTTATGAACTGACGAAGCTGGTTCACTCCGAAGAGGAGGCGCAGAAGGCGCAGTCTGCAGCAAAGGCTCTGTTCGGCGGCGGCGGTGACGAGGCGCATTTGCCTCAGGTACAGCTTGCGGCAGAGGATCTGACGGACGGCGGCATTGATATCCTGACCTTAATGGTGAAAGCGGGCGTCGTGAAATCGAAGTCCGAGGCCAGACAGAACGTTCAGCAGGGCGGCGTGTCCGTGGACGGTGAGAAGATCTCGGATATTAAGGCTGTGATCACGGAAGAGCAGCTGAAGGGCGGCATCGTCCTGAAGAAGGGAAAGAAGACATTTAAGAAAGTATCGCTGTAACGGAAAGACGATCTTTAGGACCCGATTGCGGAAGAAGGAGAAAAGATGGCGAATAACAGCTCGGATTTCCAGAGTATTTACAGAGAACACGCATATGAAGTGTACCGGGATGCGTTCGAAGAACTGCGCGATGCGGAGCAGACCAGAGAGTGTGTTTATCAGGTGTTTTCCCGGATCCGTGCGGAGGGACTGACGGATCCCGCGGAGATCCGGGCCAGGATCCCGGAGTATCGCGCGGCATATGTGGCGCAGATCAAAACAGCGCGTCTTGATGTGGATCAGGTTTGGTACCGGATCCGAAATGACGAACTGACCGAGCATTCCGTACAGGCCGACAGCATGCCTTCCTTCCGCGAACGGCTCAGAGATGAGGCGCGGCGGACGCGGGAGGCAGCCGCCAGACAGGCGGAACTGACGGGACATGCGGAACCGGAAGAGGAGCCCGGGCAGACAGTGGCTGCAGCGTCTGCGGCTGTTTCTGAACCGGCCGCCGCCGAGGAACCGATCGAGGCCGATGAACACGTGATCCATGCGGATCCCGGCATTGAGCTGACTCCGGTTTCGGAAGAAGAGTCTGCGGCGGACGAGTTCCCGGAAGAAGCGGTAGACGAGTTCCCGAATGAGTTCTCGGAAGAAACAGCGGAAGAGCTGCCGATCGAAGCAGTCGAAGAACCGGTGGAAGAGATCGGAGAAGAGCAGATCGGGGAAATCGTTCCCGAAAATAACGTTCCTCAATACACGGTCTCGGAAGAGACGCTTCCCGAAGAAGTCACTGCGGCGGAAATCGTCCCGGAAGTTCCGGAAGAGCCTGAGCGGAGAAGAGGAAGCAAGGTTTATTGGGTCATCTTTGTGATCGTTCTGGTGATCTTCCTCTGGGTACTGGCTGATATCCTGATGTATAAGGGCATCCTTCCCGGCGTCAATCTGGGATACGCCTGGTTCAACGAGCATCTGTTCCCGCTGTTCCCGTATGCGTAACGGTGGCCTGCTCAGCCGGTCCGTGCGTGAGAAGCCGCATGAGAAGAAAGTCGGATCTGACTGCCGTGGATTTCGCGGCAGTTTTTTCATGTCGGTTCCAGGGCTGAAGGGCGGACTTACTGGTTTATTCCGGCGAGAAGTGGTAAAATATTTTTAATTGTGTACTATCGCAGCAGATCGGAGGAGAAAGCTATGGCTTCAGTGGGAGTGCTGGGCGCGGGCACATGGGGCATCGCGCTTGCGAGAATGCTTGCGAAGACCGGACATGATGTCACGGTCTGGTCGGCCATCGGGGAGGAGATCGACAGCCTGAAGGCTACCGGGAAACACCCGAAATTGCCGCATATGGTCCTTCCGAAGAATATGGCCTTCACAAAAGAACTCGAGGAGGTCTGTACCGGAAAGGATATCATTCTGTTTGCGGTTCCGTCCGTGTTTGTGCGGGGGACCGCGCGCTCCGCGAAACCGCATATACCGCAGGGACAGCTCATCGTAGATGTCGCAAAGGGCATCGAGCCGGATACGTTTATGACCATGACGGAGATCATTGCGGATGAGCTGGGGACCGGGATGCGCCTGGTGGCCCTTTCCGGGCCTACACACGCGGAAGAGGTGGCCGTGGATCTGGCGACGACCATCGTTGCGGCGAGTCCCGACCATGCGGCTGCTCAATATGTGCAGGACGTCTTTTCCAATGAAAACATGCGCGTCTACACGAATGAAGATATCCGCGGCGTGGAGATCTGCGGGGCATTGAAGAATGTCATGGCTCTGGCGGCCGGGATCTCTGCCGGTCTGGGACTGGGAGACAATGCCAAGGCGGCCATCATCACGCGCGGCCTTTCGGAGATGATCCGGCTCGGAACCGCCATGGGCTGCAGTCGTGAAACGTTTTTCGGGCTGGCAGGCGTAGGAGATCTGATCGTACGTCCGTGCACAGCCGGAACAACCGCTGCGGCCAGCTGATCGGCCAGGGATTGACGGCCGATCAGGCAAAAAAAGAAGTCGGTATGGTTGTCGAGGGTCTGAACGCGCTGGAGGCAGCGGTGGCATTATCCGAAAAATACGGTGTTGAGATGCCCATCGTGGATGCGGTAGATGCTCTCGTAAAAGGAAAACTGGACAGCAAAGATGTCGTCGGCATCATCATGAACAGGAAGAGAAAGGACGAGACCGACTGATCGTTCGCCGGTTATGTTCGGAAATGTTATGAAATATCTCATCGTAAACAAGTTTTTATATCCGAACGGAGGTTCGGAAACCTATATTTTCGGCTTGGGGAAGGCTCTTGAAAAACTGGGACATGAGGTCCAGTATTTCGGTATGGACCACGAAGATAACATCGTGGGAAATGAGGTGTACGCCGCCACGCCGAACATGGATTTCCATGATGGAGGGAAACTGTCAAAACTGACGCTGCCGCTGAAGACCATTCGATCGGCGGAGGCCGCAAAACAGATTCGCCTGGTTCTGGAATATATGGAGCCGGATGTAGTCCACCTGAACAACTTTAATTTCCAGATCACGCCTTCCGTCATCCCCGAGATTCGTGCGTGGGAGCGGGAGACCGGGCATAAGGTGAAGATCCTCTACACCGCGCATGACTATCAGCTGATCTGTCCGAATCACATGCTGAGCGACATCGGGACCGGAAAAGTCTTCGAAAAATGTCTCCGCAGCGGCAGAGGATCCGCAGATTTCCTGAACTGTGTCCGGAACCGCTGCATTCACGGTTCGGCTGCGCGTTCGCTGGTCGGCGCGGCGGAAGCGGTCTATTGGAACCGGCTGAAACACATTTATGAGGAGATCGACCTCATAATATGCCCGAGTGAGTTCCTGAAACAGAAGATGGATACGAACCCGGTCTTTGCAAAAAAGACCGTGGTCCTGCATAATTTCATGCCGGAGAAAACACCTGCGCCGGCGCAGACCGAAGAGACTGAGAAAACATTGAAAGCCAAAGCAAGCGGGGGCCATCTTGCCGAGAAAGGCTACGTCCTGTATTTCGGCCGCTACGCAAAGGAAAAAGGCATCGGGACATTGCTGAAAGTAGCAAGATCCCTTCCGGAGATCCCGTTTGTGTTTGCGGGCGGCGGTCCTCTGGAAGAAAAGGTTTCGGCGGTCGAAAACGTTCGGAACCTGGGCTTTCTGACCGGGAGTGAACTGGATCGATTGATCGAGGGCGCGCGGTTTTCGGTCTATCCTTCCGAATGGTATGAAAACTGCCCGTACTCCGTTATGGAGAGTCAAACTTTCGGGACCCCGGTTTTAGGGTCCGACATCGGAGGAATACCGGAACTCATAAATAACGGCGAGACCGGTGAATTGTTCGAAGCCGGAGATCCTTACGCGCTTCGCAAATCCATACGGAAGCTGTGGAGACATCCGGAACTCACGGACCGCTATGCAAAGAACTGCCGGGACGTGCATTTTGACGACGCAGACGAGTATTGCCGGAAGCTGCTTATACTCGTGGAGAACGCCGGAAAACGCAAACGGATCCGGATCGACGGCTGACGGAGATCCCAGACAGAATCGACTGCAGAAAGAATTATGCAGAACTGATTATGCGAAACAGATCATTCAGAAAACAGGAGAAAGCATAAATGGGACAGATCAAAGTGACAAAATGTCCGATCGAAGGACTCTATGTGATCGAGCCTGCTGTGCACGGCGATGCGCGTGGTTATTTTATGGAAACATATAACCAGCGGGACATGGAGGAGGCCGGCCTGAACATGGTCTTCGTCCAGGATAACCAGAGCTGCAGCAC